>NZ_JAAHHU010001683.1:0-1075 GCF_010672095.1 Moorena sp. SIO3I6
ATTAAAGATAGTTTAAGGCTTTGATGCCAATTATCTCAGGGAAGATCAACTTCCAAGTTGACCCTACGAATGATGTTATGGAAGCTCAAACCCTTATATTAATTGCCTTTTTAATCTCTGTCTGTAAATCCTCCTTTTGCTGCCAATCTGGTCCATTCAGCAGTTGTAAAAACATCCGCATATTGGCCTCTGTCACCCGATTTTGCCGATAGAGCAGCATTTCGGTAAGGTAGGCAAACAGCTCAATGACGGTAATACCAGGATCAGAAGGATTGTGATTAGTCCATTCCGGTGCATAGCTGGGAATCATACCCAGGGCTTCTTGCACCAAGTCATCATAGGTGCGGTCATCAAGATTAGGCAATTCTATTGGCATGAGTTACCCTCCTCAGGATTCCACAAAGGTTAAAGTGATGGTGTGGTTGCCGGAATAGACTAAAAAGCGATTAGTCTGGCTAGCACCTTCTAGTTCTTCGATGTCATTCACCTCCAAGCTAGAAACATGGTCTACTCCCGGCACTCTCTCCAGTAGTCGGTATAAGTCCGATTTATAGGGTTGACGACCAAAATTCCAACCCATTCCGTCAAAACCCCCCGTGAGGGGATGCAGAAAACTAGCTAAGGTTTGTTCCACTGTTTGTCCTACCTCACGAGATCCTTCTAGGGAAGTAACTGCAATTTCAGTGGTAATATTGACACGGACATAGAGAGCGCCCACTACAGAGATTGCCACTGTGGGTTCGGTGTAGGCTTGTAGGTAGTTTTGGACGCGCTTGATTAGCTCCAAACTGGGTAGGGGTTTAGCTTCCGTGGAGCGGGGTACAATAATTACACTCACTGTTCCCGATAAATCCGGCTTGGTCTCCAGTCCAGCCAGGGGATTGGTTTTCAAATTGGCTAAGGGTACACACTTGGCTCTGCTTACCTCTGGTGAAGCGAGCTTGGCTAAATCTTCGTAGTCTTCCCTAGTCACAGCACGCTGACGATGGCGAATTTCCTTAGGTGCCCGCTCGATTAGGGAGTCAAGGCTTTCCGCTTGGGCTCCCCCTGCTGCTGCTTGATGGTTAATCACTTT
>NZ_JAAHHU010001684.1:0-1074 GCF_010672095.1 Moorena sp. SIO3I6
CTCCCCTAATTTTACAAGGGCAACCAGGGTCTCCTGATATTGAGGTACATGTTGCTGGGATTAAAACCAAGTTTCACCAAAGAAAGCATGGTAAAAAGTGGTTTGAGCAAAAGCAGTTGCTCTACGCTACTAAATTACGGGATGTTGAGCAGGATTTACGTCGCACCCCAGTAGATTCTATTGAGTTTCATTGTATCCTAGCTCGTCATTCTCTGATCAAGTCTATTGAACTGGATGAAGTCTTTGATAGCTTGGCAAGTCATACTGATTTATGTATGCAGGCAACGGACTTAGGCGAGAAAATTTTCCTAGAACCTAAATCTAGAATCACTTTCCTCAATCCTCGACAGATCACTCGGTTTGACCAAGATGATGTGCCATTTTACGTATTTAAATGGAATGAACAGTCGGTAAGAGATGTGTTCTCTCGTCAAGTCAAAAAGTGGAATTTGGCGAAAGATGATCCTTCAATGTGGTCGATTTGGAGGTGGGTGATTGAGAATCGTCAACTCCCGGCTAAGTGGTCAACTCAAGAAGGTAGTTTCGATAGAAAGTTATTGGAGTTCTGTCAGCGTCGCTGGTGTCCAAGTTGGCTGCGCACACTGTTAGAATCCTATGTGATTAAGCGGGCATTTCCTGAGACTGGGATTGCTGACAATTTAGTGGAAAATATAACTAAATCCTCGGTGAATGTGTAGGGAAAAGGGAATAGGGAGTAGGGAGTAGAGATCCCCCCTAGCCCCCCTTAATAAGCTATCCATTAGGCAAAAGTAGTCGAAACAGTGATAGAGACTAGGACGTAGAAGCAAGTTGTGAACCTTCAAACAAATGGTAAAAGGTAGAAAGCCCTCGCCAGAGAGTTTTCAAGCCAGGTTCGCCATCTCCGGTACGGGCCAAAAATCCACCCAAACGTGCAATCCAAATCAGAGCTTGGCGAAGAGTAGGAGGTTTTTTCGAGCGGTTTTTGGGTTGAAATTTACGTCGCAAGAGCTTCCATTCCTGTGGAGAGAAAACTACTTGGCAAGAAGCATCGGGATTAAGTCGAGCTTGATAAGTTAACCACATTAATCGCCA
>NZ_JAAHHU010001685.1:0-1074 GCF_010672095.1 Moorena sp. SIO3I6
TAAATGTTGTGACCTCAACTTTGCCCCAATCTTCCGGGGAATTAGCACCATAAACATTGATAAAAACGCGATCGCCCTCCTGAGTTATGGTATACTTCTTAATCCACTCGGTTTTTTCACTAGAATTGATCCAAGTTCCCAGAATGGCACTTAAGTCAAGTTGAGCATTGTTATTCGGTTGATAACTCTGGGTTTCACCATGAATTTCGTTCCATTTCATTTATTAAATATCTCCAGACTATAAAACTATTACCTTAAAGACGACTAACGGTGGAAAAACTCGCGGGAAAAGTGCCCAATACGACCACTACCGTCTAGGTAGCGAGTGTAGGATTGAATGCAGAGTATACTTAGTTTTTGATTGGAAACAAGATGAGTCTCAATTCCGTCTAGAGTAAAAAGGGCATGGAATCCTGCTGCCATCAGGGATGATATACCAGAACCGTAGGGTATAGCTTCCGCTTCTCCCCAATCAATTAACCCCCCATCGCTAGCTCCATAAGCATTGATGATTAAACTACCATTGCGATCGCTTAAGATTACTTTCTTGATGTAGTTAGTATCTGGTTTGGTATTAAACCATTCTCCCAACACAGATGAAACATCTATAGAGCCATCTACAGATGGCCGTTCATCCGCTTTCATGTATTTGGTAAATTGCTTGGTACTTTCCATAGTATTAATTGTGATTTGTGTTTAACAGGGAACAGGGAATAGGGAATAGGGAATAGGGAATAGGGAACAGGGAGCAGGGAGCAGGGAGCAGTTGCGTAGGGTGCGTTAGGGACGGGCTGTCGCTAATTTTCTCAGTAGGCAGTATTGAGACACTCCGTCCCGTAACGCACCACAGGGTCAAACAGTAAAAGGCAAGAGGCAATAGGCAATAGGCAATAGGCAATAGGCAATAGGCAATAGGCAATAGGTAAGAGGCAATAGGCAATAGGGGCAAGAGGCAATAGGCAAGAGGCAATAGGCAATAGGCAATAGGCAATAGGCAATAGGCAATAGGCATGCATGCTAGGGCGTGTCTTCTTGCCTCGGAGATCCCCCATTATCCCCCTTAAAAAAGGGGGA
>NZ_JAAHHU010001686.1:0-1073 GCF_010672095.1 Moorena sp. SIO3I6
GTTGTTCCTTGAGGGAGGAGCCAGGTATATAGTTGTGTACCAAGCCAAACCAGAGTACTCGGTCATCAATGTTAAAATAATCATGATACTTGGGAATACGGGGATGATTGAGCTGTTTAAGTACCTGTGCTTCTCGCTCAAAGAGTTTTAAATCGTCCCAATTAACGTCACCACCAAATGCCAGCAGTTTAACAACTACCAATTCTGGAGGTGACACTCCTATATCATCAGCTAGCCAAGTTTGACGTCCAGCATTATGTCCCAGTTGTTGCTTGAGTTGATAGCGCTCATGTAATATCTGTTCGGCTTCCAGCATCTCGGCTTAATGTCCTCAGTGGCTCATCCATCCCATCAGCGTGCTCGGTTAATCTCAAGCTAGATGGGTGGATGAAGGGCAAAGGGCAAAGGCTAAAGGGGTGGATTAGATCATGATTTTTCTTACCAATCAATTTGTCTTACGAATCAAACCGATTTATCATTGACAATTGACCCCTCTAGCTTTACTATAGCCAGATTTTTTTGGGATGACAGGGATGTTGACACTCCCCGGCCTAAAGGCGCGAGGATTCTTTAGAGGAGGTACCCTTTTGGGGCATTGCTCGTAACAACTACCAACATGGGGTTGATAGCCCACTTGGCGGTGCCAATTGCCTCTACTCTCTCCGACAAAATGTCATTGAGTCTACTTTTTTTTAAGTATTGTGATTCGCTCTCCAAAAAGACTTGTGCTTGCAGAGGGCTGGAATTGGAGTCTTTGACCGAGCATCCATTTCGGGTAGCTACCATTTAACCAAAGCGTCCCACTGCTAGGATTTTCACCTTTTCTTTTCAGGTCATCGCGTCTTCAAAGAAGATAACACAAAGCCGTCCTAGAAGCACGGGGTTTCAGACCCATTTTTTTGATGACAAGTTTATTCACTTAAATTTTGCGTTCCCGTAGCCACGACCGGGCGAGCATTGCTTTGTTTATCATCACCTTCATGCATCAAACTCTACACACTAAGTGTTAACTCAACCCAATCCTTCAACCACTGGATGGAAGTAAAACGCTAGTCCCAATACCACATAAGCTA
>NZ_JAAHHU010001687.1:0-1073 GCF_010672095.1 Moorena sp. SIO3I6
CCTTTTGGTTTAGTTGCCATCGAAGCCATGGCTAGTGCCACCCCTGTAGTAGCTAGTGATGTCGGTGGTCTTCAGTTTACCGTTGTATCTGAAGAAACTGGCTTACTGGCACCACCCAAAGATGCTGGTGCTTTTGCAGCTGCTATCGATCGGATTCTCTCGGATCACGACTGGAAAAATCAACTTGGCTTAGGGGCAAGAGCAAGGGTAGAAAATATGTTTAGCTGGAATGGTGTTGCCCATCAACTGAGTCAGCTCTATGAGAGCTTGCTGGAAGCCAAATCAGAGAATTTGGCAACAACTAGTGCCTAAAATCTATTGGGCACATTCATCCCCTGGCAATCAGGATAGATATTAAAGGTTAAAGGACAAAGTTACGACGCTACTATTCCTTTTGCCTTTTTGCTTAATTCTATTCATCCTGATGGGTGGGATAACTCTTGTATCTGTAAATTGGGAAAGTTTGGTAAATTGGATATCCTATATGTTGGCAAGCGATTGCTTCGTGAGTCCGGAATGATGTTACATTAAATTTCTTGTTTTGACCTTCAAGCAAGGAAAATAAAAGGTTATTGCTGTTCGCGTAGCGTAGCCCTTCGGGCTAATCGATATTGATCACAAAACCAGGCTAATCATTCCCGATGTTCCTGTAACTAGCATGTAACTAGGGTTTATGCATCCTACCAGTTATCCAATCTCCAATTCCCAATCCCCAAGTAGCAAGAAGAACTTGAATTATGGGTTCCCAAGGAGCTTATAAGCCATCCCTATCTAAGCATAGTGGTCAACAGCAGTATCGATCTTCTCCACAACTAACAGGAGGAGCCTATGAGTTGGAAGCCAGCAAACTCGATCTGCGTCGTATATTAGCTGCTGCTCGTCGTCGAGCTGTCTTGATGGCAGGGGTGGCCCTTACTGTGACATCCGGAATTATTGCCAAAACCTTAAGTGCAGTTCCGATCTATGAAGGCAAATTCCAGCTGTTACTCGAACCCATATCTGGTGAAGATCCGTTGGAGTTGCAGGCAAAACCCGGGGTACATAGCATTGCTGCTCCAACTAAAAGTTTCGAC
>NZ_JAAHHU010001688.1:0-1072 GCF_010672095.1 Moorena sp. SIO3I6
TGGATGGTGTTAAGGCTTGGATGCTAGACCCTAGTGACCCTGTAACCAAGCCAGTTCAGGAAGTAGCCAAGATGTGTCATCAGGCGTTGGGCTGTCGCCACTACAGTCTTTTTGACTTCCGTATCGACCGACAGGGGCAACCTTGGTTTCTAGAAGCAGGATTGTATTGTTCTTTTTCGCCTAAAAGTGTGATTGCTTCTATGGCGAAAGCATCGGGGATATCTGTAAATGAGTTGTTGATGACGGCAATTGATGAAACGTTAATTAATAAGGCTGCGTGTAGGGAATAGGGAACTTCGGATCAGGGAATAGTCTGAGGCGGGGGCGCGGCAGGTGTGGGGAAATGGGGATAATATGGGAAGTGTGGCAGGTGTGGGAGGTGTGGGAGGTGTGGTAAGATGGGGAGTCAGATTAGCAACTAGCTCCCCAAGACAGTGCTGCCTAGGTATTCCCTACTCCCTAGTCCCATTAACCCAGGACGAGGTACCTCCCATTGATAAATGTTGGTTATATGCTATTATGAGTTTAGTAATGTTCGAGTTTTCCGCAACAACAATGCCACTGCCGAGTTACCTATCCCATGTAGTCTTGGTTATGGCATCATACCATCATCGATCATACCATCATCATTGTTATTTAAATTACTCTCAATGGCCTCACCCCATTCCTGATCAGGATGTTCACCTGTGACACAGGAATTGGCTCAATGCTGATTTTACCCTACAGGTGACCGATCGGAGTGATTAGACTTCCCACTAGTAGCTACCTATATACAAAACCTGGCTTAAACCTGCTTTTTGGCTAATTATAGCAATTTAATCCCGATAATTTGATTAAAACGGTTGTTTTATCCTGATTACCTCCATTTTTGCTGAAAAAATGGCCTATCTCACCTAACCTTTATACCTTTATAAAGACTTCACATAAAATTTACAATTTGGTGGTACGATTCATAAGTAATTTACAGAAAATTGCTGATAGACATGGTTAACTTTAGAAGAAGCAAAAAGTGCAGCAGGTACTCAAAGCATGTAGTTTCTCCTAGTCACTGCTTAAACGCCAAGATGCTAAC
>NZ_JAAHHU010001689.1:0-1071 GCF_010672095.1 Moorena sp. SIO3I6
GGCTTTGTTGCATAAAGAGTATGAGTTGAGTGAGATAATCTATAGAGAGAAAAATAGAGCTTCCCCTTAGCCATGACAGAAGCAACCGCCAAGACCAAATATAAGATATTGAATTGGAGTAAGTACAACGCAGCGCTCTTAAACCGTGGTAGTCTGACCTTCACCGATTGATGATGAGGTACTTAAAAGATGGTGGAATCCCCAAAAGACAGGGAAACGAGGAGCATCCCGCAAATACAGTGACTTAGCCATAGCTACCATGAGTACCATGGGGTCAGTGTTGAATTTACCAGGGCGTCAAACCCAAGGATTGATGGAATCAAAGTTCGGTTTAATGGGAGTAGACTTAGAAGTACCAGACCACTCCACAGTATCGAGACGGCTGGGGAAATTAAGTGTGGCAATGCCCGGTTAAGAACGGAAGGGAGCACGGCATGTGGTAGTGGATTCAACCGGAATCAAAGTTTATGGAGAGGGAGAATGGAAAGTACGTCAACATGGAATCAGCAAACGTCGAAAGGCGCGAAAACTGCATTTAGGGGTAGATCAGAGCACAGGGGAAATACTTGGTGCGGTAGTGAGTACGAATAATCTCAGTGACTCGGAGGCTCTATCGGATGTGTTAGATGCCATCGAATCAGAGATTGAAGCAGTGTCCGCCGATGGAGCTTATGACAAACGCAAGTGCTACGATGCCATTAAAAAAAGAGGTGCTCAGGCTAATATTCCCCCACGTCATGATGCCCAATATTGGCCAAAAGAAGGAGAGCATCATCCACGCAATCAGAACCTAGTACGTATTGAAAAAGTGGGTCGAAGCCAATGGAAACAAGAGAGTGGCTATCACCGTCGCTCATGATCGGAGACGGCCATGTTTCGTTTCAAGCTTATCTTTGGTAATCGTTGTTCTCGTCGTACCAACGACCCCCAGGCTGTAGAACTTTTACTTGCTTGTGCTGCCCTCAATCCTATGACCCATTTGGGTATGCCTGATAGCTATGCCCATAATGCTTAAAACTGCTCCTGAGAGGGGGAGCATTTTGACCCCTTCATCATTCATGCAACAAAGCC
>NZ_JAAHHU010000169.1:0-11402 GCF_010672095.1 Moorena sp. SIO3I6
TCACTTGCCCAGAAAAGTTAGTTTTAACTTCTTTATTTAATAACTCTTCCCAATGCCAGCGTACGGTTTGCTCAACTGCTGTAGACTTGACAGTGCGGACACCAGAAAGCACTTCAATCAGATAACTACTTTCTTTTGCGATCGCATGAAAGACTTCCCGAGAAATTCGTTTTAAAAATGGTGTATAAATCAACGCCAGCAGGAAAAAGGGTGGTACAATTACTAAGATTAGCAGCGCCAATTTCCAACTGTACCAAAACATCAAACCCACATAGATAAAAACTGTTAGTAAATCTAGCAGGATAGATAACGCCTCACCGGTGAGAAACCGCTCAATTTTACGATTTTCCTGAATCCGGGAGGTAATATCTCCGACAAAACGAGACTCAAAGAAACCTAAAGGTAATCGCAAGGTATGGCTAATAAACCCGACAATCAGTGCTAGGTCTACCTTATTTGCGGTGTGGTCAAGCAAATATTGCCGCAACCCGGTAATCGCAACCCGGAACAGACTAAACATTAGCAATCCTAACCCGACAGCGGTTAGGGTGAGGGTGCTCCTTTGCACCACCACTCGGTCTAAAATTATCTGGGTAAATATGGGTGTAATCAGACCAAATATCTGGATAATTAGGGAAGCAATAAACACCTCCAGCAACACGAAACTGTGAGGCTTTACCAACTCAAAAAATTGCCATAAAGACGTCTTACTCTCTTTGGTATCCTTCAGGAGTGCTGTAGGTTCCAGTAGCAGTGCATAACCAGTCCAATCTGCTTTGAATTCCTGGTGGCTCAGAGTTTTTTGACCAATACCAGGGTCAGCAATTACCACATGCTTGTTGGTGATTTCATAAACAACAATAAAGTGTTTTCCTTCCCAGTGGCTGGGGGGGCGACGATAGCGATTGAAACGATTGATACGTCAAGAGTGTAACGATCTGTGGTAGAAAAAGATAGGTCTTTCATTGTCAATAAGACCTATCTGTTGAAAATGTTACCCTTATTATATCAAAACCATCTAAAATTTAAACTAAAGGATCGTAATTATATTTTAGCAAATATTGTAGTTATTCTACTACAATCAATCAAAAGAGAAAGCCATTGAAAAATTAGCCAATGCTTTACCTCTTGGAATAAACTTTGAAAGTATAAGAAAAAGACTACAGCGCTTTTTATCTTTGCCAACTTTAAATTTTGAAAATATTTGGTTTCCTATTCTATCTAATTTACTATAAACATATTTTGTTCGCGTAGCGTCGGCGAACGCCGAAAAAAATGACCTAGTTTATATAGCAAGTGATCGGACAAATTGGGGTAAAATAAACCTTTTAGTAACTAGCCTGATTTGGGACAAAAGAGCTTTTCCAGTTTACTTTACTTTGATGCCAAAATTAGGCAGTAGTAATTTTAAGGAACAAACAACTCATATATCAAAAATAATGCCGATTTTTAAAGATTATAGAATCTGCCTATTGGGAGATAGAGAATTTTGTTCTGTCAGGCTGGCAAACTGGTTGTCACAAAAGGATGCAGACTTTTGTCTACGTCTTAAAAAAAATTAATTTATTGAAATTGAAAAAAAAAATTTGGACAGATTTAGATTCTTTAGAATTAGTCCCAGGAACTTCGTTGTTTTTTAAAGGAATCAAAGTTACGAAAACTAAGGTATTACCCCGTTTTAATTTGGCCGCAAAATTGAAAAAAAATATTTCAGGATTTGCCCCAAAATAACCCTGGTTTATTCTCACAAATTTAAAGTCGTTAGACTTGGCAATTGCTGCTTATAAAAAACGGTTTAATATTGAGCAAATGTTTAGAGATTTTAAAACAGGTTGCTATAACTTAGAAGACACTAATGTCTCAGATAATCGGTTGATTTCCTTAATTTTATTGATAACAATAGCTTATACTTCTGCTACTCTTCACGGACAAAAAATTAAACGTAAAGGAATTCATAAATATGTTGGTAGAGTAAAAGAATCTGGTCGTTTACAAAGACGACACAGTAGTTTTTATATAGGCTTACATGCTCAAACTTGGGTCAAGTTTAGTTATTAACTTATTGATTTAATACAATAATTAATGAAGCTTAATCGTAATAAACAGAAGTATTATTTACGAGGAATGAGAGCTAGATCGCTTGCCCTGTCTGCTTTATAACTATTTTCGTCACCCCCCCAGTCCCAGTGGACAATAGCAGGTAGCTGTTGTTTTGCCAGTCGATCCAGACTAGCTTTCACCGGTCGAGTGGAAAAGCCAATACTTTCGGCAGCCGCTGATAGTCCCCGCAATGAAGCGCCATTACGGTCGGCATTAGAGATATCTCGCAAGCGGTTAACACTGAATCGTTTCCCCCAATAACGACCGATCATCACCAGACAGGCAGCACCGCAGTCAGAACCACTTTGTTGGGCAAAAAACGGATAGCGTCGGATCACTCGCTGCCACAAATGACCAACCCTTTGAGTAGGGCTAGGAAAGTAAGCTTTCCTAACGGTTTGCTTGGGCTTTTGGTCTCCTGAGGTGGGGATATCTTTCTTCTGTCCCACTCCCGCACCTTCCGTTATTCTCCCTTTCTCCCCCTCTCCCAAAGCACTCTCCGACGGCATCAGCAGGGAATTTTGCCCTTGAGCCTGACGATAAAAATGCTCGCGAATTTGGGGATGTTTACTAATTAGGGGAAATAACAGTTCCGGAGTTAGATAACAGAGCTTGGTTTTGAGGGAAGCTCTGGCTGAGTAAGGCTCAAAAGACTCTTCTGGAAAGAAAGTACACTCCCCAAAGGAAGCTCCAGCTTCTAGATTGGTAATTAACTCCCCCGCGCTATTAATCAGTCTGACCTTTCCGGAAATCACAATATAGACGCCAGCCTCGGCGTCTGTTGACTGCCAAAATTGACCTACCGTTGGCTCGCGATATTTTATTTGTTTGAGACAGCGTGATACCTCTAGTTCTGAAAGAGGATGCCCTAGAGTATGGGCGAGCTGCTCAGGGGAAATCAGTGGATTAGATGTAGATGTATGTCGAACCATCATCTTATGCCATGTTGCTGGGATTGAATAACCAAAAACTATTGGATTCGGAGTTATTAGCGGATTTCAGGTCAGAAATTAAGATGCTGTGACCATCGTTTTCCCGTCCGTTAGGGGAGTTAACCTTTCTCCGTGTTGGTATAGTCGATAATCCCATCTCCTTGAGCAATCGTTGTAGGTGGGGATTGCTGACTTCAATCCCCAATTCTTTTGCCAGATGTTTGTTCAACCAATTCACTGTCCAGCGCTGAAAGGAATAACCATAATCCCGGGGACTCTGGTTAATCAGTTCTTTCAAACGGTCTAAATACTCGTCATTGACTGCCTTGGGGCGACCAATGGGACAATCCTGCCATTGGTGAGCCATCCCACTACGAGCGATATGCATCCAATGTCTTACTGTTGCGGCACAACACCCCAAGGTTTGACAAATTTCCGTTTGAGATTTGCCCTGATCTGCCAATAACATAATTTGAATCCGCTGACGGTAGGACTCATGTAAATCCTGTTCTAGGCTTTTTTGGAGCAGTTTGCGTTGGAAGGCTGTTAAATAATGACTTTGATAAATTTTGGCTTCTGTATCTTGAGCGTTATTCATATCAATCTGTTTTATATTTACCACAGCCCTAAATTGGGCATTTTTAACATTGATTGAATCTGTAACACCAAGGTTGCTTGCTGCAGATGGTATAGACAATTTATCCTGATTTTTGGGTAAGTTAAAACAAAGCAGACCTATACTCCGTCGAGATTAACAACTGGAGTTTTTTTTGTCGTCAAAACTATAGGTCACCAAAACCTATAGCCCTGGGCGATTGGGCTTAGAAAAGGTCGGATCAGGGAACAGGAAACAGCAGCAAAGATCGATACAGCGTGGTCTTGGGTATTTCATCCATCAACCACTATATCAAAAGGATCGGAGTATTTTTTGATGTTATGAGCAATGAGCATTGGGGTTAATGAGCTTAAGCATTCAGCTATCAGCTATCAGCGGTCAGTAATCAGCTATCAGCTATCAGCCTATGGGATACGTCCCAGCCTCGTTCGCACAGCGTGGCCATTCACGTAGCGTGGCCAAAGGCCAAGGCCAAAGCCTGTGCCAAGCTACTTGATGTGCTATAAGCTCAAGGCTGACGGCACTTCAAGTAGCGTGAGCTAAAAGCTGACGGCTGACGGCTGACGGCTGACGGCTGACTGCTTACTAATGAGCTAGAAACCCTATATAGACCCCAAGACTTAAGCGATCGCAATCAACTTACAGTTCCAAGACAGATAGTTTTAACCTTGATTTAAGTAATTATTCGTTCAAGAATAGTTGAATCAACTCTTGGTATTGATGTCTGAATTATATCTCACAAACAATTATATAACTAGTCTGATCAAAATAAACCTTTTACCATTAATCAATTTTCCAAACTTTCTTTACCATATTTGAACCAACCCGATGGAATAAAAATTTACAAAATCAACATAATTTTTAAAACTTTGCTCCGACTACTTATCACTACAATAGTGGTTATCTAAAATTTATCGCTTTCACGAAATAAAAATTTACTAAAATTTTAACTCTATAAAGCTTTGATAAAGCTTGCATAAAGCTTTGAGCAAAAAACAATGATAAAAAAATAATTATCAGATCAAATTCCATAGTTTATCCCTTTATCCACAATGGATGTAATCTGTAATTATCGGGGGATGGGAATTAGGCACTAGCCAGGATCAATGCACCGATGAAGTGAGCACCACTGAAGGCTGACAAGGCTGCTTGTCACACCTGAACGCTATAGCTAGTTTTTTGATTGGAGTGGAAGCCTCAGTTAATGCATTTCCCTGGGTAAGACTTTAAAGGTGAAGGTCATAGTTCACCATTTGCCACATGAGCTGAGTGTCTTGGTCGGCGAACCATGACGATGGCTGCAAACTGCTACATGTATAAGCCATGTTGAGTTGGTAGTAACGGCTTAATTGGCTATTATTCCTTAATAATAGGTAATGCTGACAGTACCCTTTTGGGTACTGTTTCACTGCACTTTCTGTGTGAAGCCAATATGCATGTAAATTTCAGTCCGAGCCACTATTGATGTGTAGCCGTAATCGGCCAGAATTGGGATGAAAACCTCTCTGGGTAAGGGAAAAAGGTCAATTGCCTGAAAGTGAATACTTAATGATATACGCCTCCAAGGTGAATCGCCCTCCCAATCTAGGTTGATCGCTCATTGGAGTGTAAGATTTTGTCAAAGTCCCGCTATCTGGTATTTGATTAATGACTATAACTCATCCTTACTGGTTTAGGACTACCAAGACCATTAAGCTTTATTGGTTGTCTTCATTCTAATTAATCTCTCCAAAAATCCAATTTTTATACAATTTTATGTAAAGTTTTGTAACTAATATAATCAAAATCAATGGTCATGACCCAGGCAAATGAAGCTATGATGGCTAAACTAAACCACTATGATGATTAAATTCAACATCTGGAGTGGGCTTGGGGAGAACTGGTTGAGCAAATTTTGCGTTCGCGTAGCGTGACCTACGGTCAATCGCCTTTGGCGGGCTCTTCGAGCCATCGCATAACCGTTATCGCCCAGGGGAGTCTCAATCTGCTAAATTAATTTGCCACAAACCATACCAATTCCTAACTGCCAACCATACTGTAGACAGCAATCCCGCCATGCTCAAAGTCAAACCACTGTAAGGCTAACTGTTGATACCTGACGGCTTATATTCACTTTTTTTACTTATCGACTTGTAGAGATCATCAAGCATTTTATTTACCTCTGGAGTTTGGGAGGTAAAACGAATATAAAACCCTAGATTTTATGTTTCAAGTGACGTAACTTTAGCATAGATATCATCACTATATTCTGCTTGATATTGATTTAATATATTCAGGCTTATATTACTTAGCTCTACCGGTAAATACTCTCTTATTATCTCATAGGAACGCACTTTCGATCCCTTAGCTTAAAGCTGAACTAAACTTCCAAGAAAAAGATTTTTGCCGATATGCTTTTCTTCCAAAATTTTGTAGGTGAGTGGGATGGTTTTAGGAAGGGTAAAAAAATTCTCGTCTTCTTGAGGTATAAAGAGATTGTAGTCATCACCAATACCCACAACGTTATAGATAGTAATTGGCTGTTTAACCCCTTTTGGTTGTACCTGTTTGTCCCCGTGAATTATCACGATTGACTTAACCTGTTCAAAGGTGGATTGTGAAATCAAAATTTGACCACCTATGCTATAGGATTCAATACGATAGGTTAAGTTTACTTGGCTACCCACTACACTGTAATCGGTGCGTTTTTCCCAGCCAATATTGCCCACCACAACATCACCTGTGTTGATACCAATACCCATTTCTAGAGGTGGATAGCCCCAGGCATGCATCGTTTCGTTGACAGGAACCATTGCCAATTGCATCGCCACAGCACAAGCAACTGCGCGTTTTGTATCGTCTTCTCTGGCCGTGGGAGCACCAAATAAAACCAAAATTCCATCACCCATGAACTTATCAATGGTTCCTTGGTATTTAGTAATTACCTCTGACATATGTTTCAGATAGAGGTTGAGAATTTGAAGCACTTCTTCCGGAAGCAATCGTTCGGATAGCGCTGTAAATCCTCTTAAATCAGAAGTTAGTATGGTGATAGTTTTGCGCTGGCATCCCAGTTTCAATTCTTCTGGTTTTTCCAGTAAATTATCTACTACTTCCTTACTCAGGTAACGCCCAAAAATCAGGTAACGCCCAAAAATTTTACTAATAATTTGATTACTTTTTTCTAAATCTTGGTTAGCTTCAGCCAACTCAGCCGTGCGTTCCGTAACCCGCCTTGTTAATTCCTTTGCAATTTGACGCAATCTACCGATAACTAGAATTAGCCCTGAGAGTGCCAACACAGATAGTCCTCCTAAGGTGATAAATGTACTCCTCAGACCCATTTGTGTGTGTCCCACAAATTTGTCTAGAGGCTGAATAATTTTCAAAACACCTCTGACATCTCCTACTTTCCAATCCATCTTGGGACTATCCGGATGGCTGTTATGACAAGCAATGCAGCTAGACTCCATAATTATGGCTTCTGCATATCGAAATGAAGAACGACCTTGGATTTGCTCTTGGCGAAAAAATGACTGAGTGGGATATTTTCTCAAGAATCTGAGTGCATCCCATTCAAAATCATCTTTCGGACCCCCTTCAGCTTGTCGATTGGGAAAGGGATAATCACTGTAAAGCCTGATTAAAGCTCCCGTATCATTGGCACTAATGCGCGAACCCAGTTCTATCACATAGGTGGCTGGATTAGGAATTGCCCCTTTTTTGGTAGTGTAGTTATGGGTAACAGTAATTCCATCAACAGTTTTAGCACGACTAACCACCTCAGTACTGTAGAGGTTACGTGCCTCATTAATAACTTGAGCAGATAAGGTTGAATAGTCTAGTGCGTGGGATTAAATTAGATCCATGGAGAGACGAGACATGCTTGAAAGGGCAATTCCCACTCCCAGGCAAAACATGATTGTTAGAACTAGGATTATTCTCTGAAAAATTAGCTTTAATAACCAGTTCCAGAATTTAAAAATTAGGTGTAGCATCCCATAGAAACCCTAACCGAAAAGCGTTTTATTCAAAATCATTTTCACCTCTGGTTGAAAAGACAATCTCAAAGGTGATAGTTATAGAGTTCCCTGAAATGCTGCCAAAACCTAAATTTTCCTTCCAGAAGGACTAATACCTAATAGTTAATCAAGCCAATTTGAAAAATCCTGGGAAAATTGCTCAAGAGACAACAACTGAATTCTCGGGTCATTACCAGCAGATTCTTGCTCAGCTTTGGTATTGTAGCCCCAATCAGCTAGATAGAGTTTGACCGGTTTAAGGTCTGGCTGCTGTTGCACAGATTGAAGGGTCTTAAGCCGATCTTCCACAAACCATAGTGTTACGGCTTCCCCTGGAAAAGTTTCAATTAATTGTCGTAGGGTTTGATGTTTGGGTCGTTTGGACTCCTTGCCAATAATTCTGTCTTGTGGTAATTTAATACCTTGTTGCAGCAATAGTTGTTTGATGAAGCGTCCTTCTTTAGTAGAAACAATATATACCTGTGTGGTATTTGTGGAAAGTATTTGCTCCAATCGCTCAATCACACCGGGATAAAATTGGTGTAGACTCAACCAACCATCTAAATCGGTAGTAATCCATTTATCCCGAATCGTGTCTAACTGCTTGGCTGTATCGGTTCTGTCTAAGGTCTCAGAATTAACGATAGACTGGGCAACTGTTGACCAATCCTGCAAAATCTCGTCTTCTGAAATACCGAGAATCAGCGCGTGAATCAATACTGGCATTTCCCAGCCGGTTTCGATCACAGGTCGTAAGCGGTAGAAGCTAGGTGCTAAATTCTCGGGTGGTTTTTGACTGCCGGGTTTCCAAATTTGACAGTATGTACGCCACGCCGTCTGAAAATACTCTAATAGTCCGTTACACAGAACACCGTCAAAGTCGAGAGCAAGAATTGTGGGTACCATTTCACTTGATCAATACTTATGAATACTACAAATTACTATACTCAAGATTAAGGGAAAAAAGTCAAAGATTTTACCTTTACATTTTCCCCTTAATCTTTACCCTTATTCAAGAATAGATAGCAATGTTTAAGTGAATTGGTATAATTTTATAGCACCCTATCAAGTTATAGTATCTATGCCACTCCAGCAAATTTAAGCAGATTGAGCTTTGCTCACGCTACGCGATGAAGCGTTCGCGAAGCGTGGCCAAAGGCCTCAGCTTCCGCGCTTATGCGATCGACAATACCAAATTTTCCTGGATGTGAACCCAGTGTTGGTGTCCAATCTGGGTCTTGATTTAGATAAGACATACGGTCTCCCTGCAGCAGACCAATAAAAACTTCTGCTACAATCCGAGCACCTACAGATCCTAAGGTTTTACCACCAGCTCGCGCTATCTGCTTCCCTGAGAATATAGAACCACAGGGGTGTTCTACGGGCTAAGACAGAACTAATTTCAGTCACATCTGCCAGTTCCTCAGGACTAAGGGCTTGAATCCGTTCTTAGATAGAGTCGGCCATGTCTGGTCATTGCGTTTCCTGTGTGTTGTTTACTAGTTCTTTGAGTATGGATTTCGCCACCAGCTTTGGACAGTACCCGTGTGGGTACCTTTTTTGACAAGGCCAACGTCATGTATGCAAAAGTCCCTCTTTGGTCAGAGTTTCAGAATTTAAAGGTGAGGGACTGCTGGCTTGGGAAATATGCGATTGGCCTACGGCCACGCTACGCGAACGCATTACTCCCTAAATTACTAACTCACTCTAGCGCTATATATAAGTGAGGAGCTCTCAAGGAATAAGCGCGTTTTCATTTCACCTGAAAATGCTATACTTGTTAATCCAAACCAGTATTCCTCCTCAAGGAACCATAAAAACTAATAGGAGTCACCACCTAATCCAGGGTTTTTGAGATCAAGTTTTTTGATGATCCCTTGTCCTGTAGCCATCACAATCCTGATTCAAGGATGACATGTTAGTAAAGGATAAAGGTAAAGGGAAATTTTTTTGGTTCATCCCAGGTTACTGTAACTCTAAATCTTGACTATTGGTCAGAGCAATAACTGGAAAAACGCGCTTCCTGGTAAGTTATTCCAGCCTAACAGATGGGGGAATAAAATTAAATCAAAATTGGCCATAAACCTAAATTAGTCTTTAACTTGAGTAAACCTCCCAAAAAATTGCCAAATATGGATTTTTTTTAAATTAATTTAAGCGTTATCAAATTGCATAACTGAGTAAATACTATCAACCCATGTTCTTTTGCACAAATCAATGACGACAGCTACAGCTACATAAATTTAGGGTTTAGATCACCAGACCTATTCCCTAGGTATACCAATGGTAATACATTATGATCCCATTGGATAAATTCTCAAGGGATTTGTTCGTTGTAGACTAGAACGAATTTTAGCGAATCCATTTTTCATCAATTACCATAAATAAAATAAGAGCTATAATAAACTTAGAGGTACAAAATGAATACTTGGGTAAAGTCAGAAGCTGCGTACCTAGAAAATCATCGCCCGTGGTACGAGGGACCTCATGGCACTTGCAATCTCCTCAAACCCACTCTAATCCACATGGGAGACGATAAGCCACTTCATTTGATGTTCCCTGTCCATTGGAATGAAGCTATAGATGCCTTACCTCAAGCTAAAACAATGGCACGGCAACTCAATGGGTTCTTAGTACTACTGCTTTATGGACAGGCATCTGACCAAGAAATTCAATCCTTGGTACTAGAATTAGCAGAAGCCCAAGTTCTCCCCCTATGGCTAGGTTGGCAAAATAGGAAAAGGTTCGACCGCATTGTAGCAATGCTTTCCAATCATTCTGAGCTTAATTGATGTCAGTGCATATGATGTCAGTGCATATGATGTCAGTGCATAGTCAGGGTGCATTCAAGCAATTCAGCATTGATCTTGACAGTGCTTGCATGCTTTGTGACGATAATTCTTTAAGAATCAGACCTTGAATTATTGAAGCAATAGAATTATTGAAGCAATCCACATGAACATTATGAACAGACTAGAAACACTCCAGCTGAGGTGATTAGGGCTTTTATTAAAACATTACGTGTTAAGATTCCGGTTTGACTGGAAAGAAAAGCTAATGACTAACCCTTGATATGACTTAACTATCAATATCTAGGAATTAGCCATTACCAAGTTTTTTTTGATAGCTATCTGATCACGACTACTCGAGTGAGGTTTTTGGTGACCGTCTTTCCATAGCCTTTTTTACAGTGACCATCTGAGACATAAGATGCTGAATTTTAGTGTAGAGTTGGTCAAACTCATCACGATTAAGGGGAGTTGGTTTCATCTGTGGCTCCTGAGAAGCATTGGGTGGAGCATAGGCTAGAAATGATTGCACCGATGGAAACCTAGCCGTAGCTGCTCCCACGTCCAAGTCAGGTTTAGTGGGGGATTGAGTGGATGGTTCATGATCCACTGTTTGATTGGTAATGATTACAGGTTCAGTTACCGACTCAGTTTCGGCAATCGGATGGTAGGTTTTGAGCAAGGGTTCGGAAGTGACTTGCTCAAGATTGCTAATGGGCTGGTAGTTGTCGTTCAAAGATAGTGAAGTGTCTTTGTCTGAGGTAAACTCCTTCAGTCCAGAAGCGTCTAACCTAGAGTCTGATAGCTGAAGTGTCTCTAACAATTCCTCCTTTTTCCTGAGATTTTCCTCAAGACCCGATAACTGTGCCTCTATATCAGACCGGTTGCGGTCAGCGGAGCGCCATCCGGTCATCGCCACTGTAGCAGTTCCTACAGTCAGACTTAGTAGCGCTGCTAAGCCCAA
>NZ_JAAHHU010001690.1:0-1071 GCF_010672095.1 Moorena sp. SIO3I6
TGGGCAGCATTAAAGGCTAATCGATTCGCTAACCATCGTTGACCATAGTCACGAGACTTACCATGAATGAGAAATGCACCGTGAGATTGTTGATGGGTTCTGACAATTTTTTCAAATAGCTGTTGTTGCTGCCAATACCCCAACTTGAGCAAAACTTTATGTAAGGTATCAACGTTTTGAGGTTTGTTTATAGGCTGAGAATGATTGCCTTTCTGATAGTTATCGATTTTTTCCTCTATATCATCAAGTTTTTCTTCTATTTCCTCTATCTCTTCTTTACATTCTTTAATTTCCTCCTTTAGCTTAAACTTCACTGCTGTATCAGTCTCAATATTGTACCTTCTCCTGAGCCTACTCAACTTTTCGCTTAATATTTCATAAATTTCTTCAAAGTCTTCTTGTTTTTGCTTCAAGCGTCTAAGTGAGGGCATTGATCACTCTCAAGATTTAGCTGTAACATAGTAGTTTTCTACCTTACTCCTGATTTTAACTGCTAGAGTCGGGAATTTAGGCTTCTGGCCAATAAACTAGAGGATATTTCTCCAGAGGCATCAAGGGTTGCGAATGAGATGCACCCTTTACTTCATCCATGTCAGGCTCAATACTGCTGACCCAATCCTAATCTGATGGGTTGCTTTTTGGTTAGAGTTTGCCAATATCTGCTTAGCCTGATAAGCTGGTTTTAGTTCTGTAATTAACTCATCTAACTTCAGTGCTCGTTGTCGTAGATAATAAACAAGATTATCATGCCCCAATTGATAGCGGTCAGCAACAGGCTCCGGTACCTTAACCACTAAGCCCGACTCTACTAAAATCCTTAACACCAACTCTAATTTTTCAGCTTCTGTTCCTAAATGATTAGCTAACTCAGCCTTGGTCTTCAGTGGACGATTGCATTTTTCATCGGTTAGTAAATATAGCACCAGTTCCGCCACCTGCTGATTTTCTGGTCCACAATCTTCCACTACTCCAGTCAAATACCGCGCCATCAATCCTTGCTTTGAACCCCCTTCCCAATAGTGTTCCAAGGTAGTAATACTTTCCGCCTGCAATTGCGCTCCTACTATCTCC
>NZ_JAAHHU010001691.1:0-1070 GCF_010672095.1 Moorena sp. SIO3I6
TATTCCCTATTCCCTCTTCCCTGCTCCCTGCTCCCTGCTCCCTGCTCCCTGCTCCCTAAAACCCAGAAATTTGTACCTCACAAGTCGTAGAATTGCTATAGTTGTGATTGCTGAACTAACGTCTCGGAATATAGCCAGCTTCTTCAATCAGCTTTTGTCCTTCATCTGTTAATAGCAATTTGACATAGGCTTCCCCGGCTCGCTCATCTCCTTGACCATCTTGTTTGATTATTACAAACAGACGACGGGTGATCGGATATGTCTTGGTTTTAAATGCCTCACTATTCAGTTGATTGCGTCCTTGTTGAGGACAATTTTCTGTTGGGATAAGTGGGGGTTTATAGGGAGTAATAAAAGAATCAGTTTTGGATATCCTCAGAGGTAGAGGTTTTACTTTACACTGATCAACAATCTCAGGAGCAGAAGCGTAGTAAATAGCACCTTTCGTTTCAGCTACCTTCCTCACGGCTTGAGTAGTCGTTGGGATAAAACTAACCTTTTGACTAAAATCATCTCCTACTAAAATAGTCTTGCGAAAGAACTCAGTAGTTCCACTTTCATTAGGGCGAGAGTAAGGGGTAATCTTTAGATTGGGACCACCGACTTGACGCCAGTTTGTAATTTTCCCGGTATAAATAGCCTTGAGTTGCTCGGTTGTTAAACCTTTAATAGTTAGGTCAGGATGAACAGCAATAGCAATAGCATCACTAGCAACTTGAACCTGCTTAAGTTTAAATCGTCTATCGTCAGCCTCTTGGAACTCACTTTTTTTAATTGGTCGTGAAGACAGCACGAAAGAAATTTGACCATCTAGCAACATTTTGATTCCAGTTTCTGTACCCGGTGGTAGGGTAGGATGGTGGTAGTAAGTCAAGTTAACCTTAGGAAAAACTTGTTTTATCCTTGGATCTACTTTACGGCGAATCGGCACCCAAGATGTGCTACCAAAATATCCGGGAACGTGAGAGCCCTGTGTCTTTAGACCGGGGATGAAACGGACGCGACGGGGTTTACCCCGTCGTATCTCGACATGATGAAACTATTCGGTTTTAAATTTGTCATAATATCTA
>NZ_JAAHHU010001692.1:0-1069 GCF_010672095.1 Moorena sp. SIO3I6
TCTTTTTCCTGAGTCATGGAACGAGTTGGCTGAAAGAAAATACCCTTTTCCGTCAGAAAGGTTGTGATTAAGTAACCGATGATACTGGCAAAAATTTCGTGTTCCCGTCCTGGCATCAGAATCTCGATTATCCCATCATAGTAGAACAGCCGTACTCCAGGAGAACCATCAAATCCCTTCTGGATGAACTTAAACTGTTCCCAGGTGCCATCATGGACAATGCGTTGATCGGTGGTTTGGTCGAGTAGTGGGGGCATCCCTCTCACCTCGGGCTATTCTTACCAGCAATTGTGGCACAGGGTTGGCAAGCCAGATCAACCTGTTGACGGAAAAAGGGATTCTATGGGCTACTGTGCTAGAAAAAAGAAGACATAGAGTCACACTAGTCACCAGAAACTAGTAACCATAATGAACTATTCCCATATCAGAATTCTTGGCTTACTTCTGACATCTCTGATAGTTGCGATTTGGATTAGTGCGATCGCTATTTTCTCGATCCAAAATATCACGGAAGTATCCGTGAAGTTTTTAGTCTTCGAGTCAATTGATCTGCCAATCGGTGTTGTCTTGGCTGTTAGCGTTGGTATTGGTCTTCTTGGGGGAGCGATCGCACCTCTAGTGTGGCAGCTTTTGGGGCAATCCTGGAAATTCCGAGACTCTGAGGATGACCTATATTACGATGACTAGACGTGGAGAATCTATTCGTAGTCGATCCGGTCATAAAGTCTATCATCATATTGATGAGACATAAACTCAGAGCGCCGTCTCGCTGGTAGGGAAGGAGGAACACTAGAGTAGGGGTGTTGGACGACGTAAGTTGTACGAGGAGGACGCTGTGGTCGTGAGAGCAAGGCTAACCCCCCAATCACAACGGCACCACCACCAATGGTTACGGCCATACCGCCAAGTCCCCAAAGTATGCCTGACATCAGGGTATTTGCCGTTTGATTAGTGGTTTTACGATTAGGGATTAGTTGCTCAGGAGCCCTGATCACACTGGCATCAACCTGAGCAGTTAGATTGTCTAGCAGTAACTGCTGATTGTGAAGTTGGGCTTTGAGCTGTTCAG
>NZ_JAAHHU010001693.1:0-1069 GCF_010672095.1 Moorena sp. SIO3I6
TAAATTTAAAATATTAAACCATTAAAACTTCTTCCCGATTACCGATTCCCGATTCCCGATTCCCGATTCCCGATTCCCGATTCCCGATTCCCGATTCCCGATTCCCGATTCCCGATTCCCGATTCCCGATTCCCGATTCCCTACTCCCTACTCCCTACTCCCTTAAAAAAGAAAATGACTCAACCCGAAGCATTAAAATCTCTACTGGAAGCGGTTGCGGCTGGTGACCTTAGCCCAACTGTTGCTCTAGATAAACTGAAAGATTTTACCTACGAAGAAGTGGGTGATTTTGCCAAA
Source organism: Moorena sp. SIO3I6 (assembly GCF_010672095.1). Taxonomy (NCBI): domain Bacteria; kingdom Bacillati; phylum Cyanobacteriota; class Cyanophyceae; order Coleofasciculales; family Coleofasciculaceae; genus Moorena; species Moorena sp. SIO3I6. The sequence continues at coordinate 298 of NZ_JAAHHU010001693.1, forward strand.
ATTGACCACCACCGCACCTTAAGAACAGGATTTCCTGAGGTAATTTGGGGAGAGGGCAAAACCCCTGACCAAATTGCTCAGATTATGGCGGTAATGCGCCAGCGGAATCCGGTAGTAATGGCTACACGGATTACACCAGAGGTGGCAACGGAGCTAGAGTCAAAAGTCCCAGAGTTACAGTATTATTCCACAGCTCGGATTTGTGCGATCGCACCATCCCACCTCGAACCTAAATATCCTGGCATCATTAGTCTAATTTCCGCAGGCACATCGGATTTACCAGTAGCTCAGGAAGCCGCAATAACCGCTGAGTTATGTGGGTTTCAGGTCAAGCGCCTTTGGGATGTAGGGGTAGCTGGTATCCACCGCTTGCTGAATAATCGACAGATGATTGCCGAGGCCGATGTCTTAATTGTCGTAGCTGGGATGGAAGGAGCATTACCCAGTGTGGTAGCTGGCATGGCCGATTGTCCAGTGATTGCCGTTCCGACTAGTGTGGGCTATGGAGCCAGTTTTGGTGGTATGGCACCCCTGTTAACCATGTTGAATTCTTGCGCACCAGGGATAGGAGTAGTTAATATTGATAATGGCTTTGGTGCTGCTGTCTTAGCTGGACAAATTCTTAGGACTGGTAATAAGTTGCAGGGTAAGCATTAAGCCGTCAGCAATCAGTAATCAGCAATCATTAATCAGCAATCATTAATCAGCTTATGGGCTACACGCAATCGGTGCTTTTAGGTGCGACCCGTGGCGAATTTAATTGTTAATAGGA
>NZ_JAAHHU010001694.1:0-1069 GCF_010672095.1 Moorena sp. SIO3I6
TTTGTGGATATCCCTAATCCCAAAACTATACCGATAGCTAGGGCAAATTTAGGCAATCGGGCTCTCTCTGAGTAAAGATAAAATAGCAGCAGAATCACCAACACTTGAGTCAAAGAAAGTAGTAGGGATAGTAGTCAAACTGAGATAGTTCCTGTCTCAGTCTTGATAGTGATGTTTAACCCTGTCCAAATTGCTTTGGAGTGGCTTGTGGTGTTCAACCAGGGATTAGGTATTTGTTTTAGTTTGTTTTAGAGTAAGGGGACAGACAGAGGAAGGATAGAGGGGAATGATTTTGTTTGGTTATTTTGTCTTTCTTCCAAGTCCACCTTGTATTCCTTGTCTTCCTTTTTCTGTATTAGATACAGAGCAAGGTTTTAGCCCTGAGATAGGTAGGGTGCTGATGGCTTAATTTGGTAATTCCTGCTACAATGGAACAATGGACTTTAACAACAATTTAGGGCATCTAACTAAAATCTTGAACCCAGTTGTTTGAGAACAGTTGAGGGGTTTAACCCCCTAATTTATTGAGTTTTGTTTTTTTGGGTTAGATTGATTCGGTGAAGAATGGGATGCGATCGCTTTTTAAAGTAATGATGAAAACCAAGAGTTAGTGTCATACCCAGTAGCGTTCAGGGCTGGGATCACCTAAATTGCTAGGGTTTGCCAAATTATTCATTACCCATTAAATAGGTAGGCATGATTCAACTGACTAATGGAAGGGAATGATGTCAAGTTTTGTAAAATATCTAGAAATTCAATCTATTCCCTTAAGCCAGCATGTTTAGATAGATTTGTTTACATATATTTACATAGCTGCCAGCTTGATTTGGGCTTACCTATTTAACTGTTACTAGTTATCGCAAGACATTCGGTATCCAAAACCACAACCTCCTCTGTCTCGAAAACAGAACAGGAATCGATTACGTTAACAATTGCCGGAAAAATGGCTTGTTTGAGTCGAGCTTGAGCTTCTGCTGCTACTGGTTGATACTGCATAATCCAGCGATTTTTAGTTATATATTGTGGATTAAATGCTGTTTTATCTAACAACCAAAAATCAATGTTGTAC
>NZ_JAAHHU010001695.1:0-1067 GCF_010672095.1 Moorena sp. SIO3I6
AAACCAGTTGATGAGAATTATAAATTAGCCATTAAATTGGCAAAACAAATTCCTTCATCAACGTCTGTCTATAATCAAGCTCAAGAGGCTATCCTTAAGTGGAACGAAAAGTTAAAACAAGTAGTTGGAGTAGAAGGCTTTAGTGATGGCATCTATTTGTACCATAATGAGAAAGAATTTGATAGATATATTATTTTAGAAAAGCAAGGCAATACTATCTTAGGGACAAGATATACTTTTCAAAGTGATGATATCCTTTGTTTTAGAGGAGTTATACGGCGTAATCTAGTTGAAGAAGTAATTGGAATTTTTTCTGGTATTGATTTTAGGCCAGAGATCAAAGATATTGACCCAATAGATTTATCTAAGTGGTATCGAATAAGTTGGGATAAAGCGTCTAAGTCTAGCAATGAGGCTCTACAATATGCCTATTATTATAGGCATCATAATATAGAATCTTGTCGAAAAGACTTCGTCGAGCAAATCCCTTGACAGACTTAGCAAATGGTTGAACAGAGGAATAATCCAGAATTTCCCGGTTTTATAGGCACCCCTGACCCGACCCTTCTCTAGGAGTTGGCGCAATCGTCGAGAGGAAATTGCTAATAGAGATGCGGCTTAAGTCGTTCCAACGCACTTGTTTATCAGCTGAAAAGTATACAGAGCATATATTGTAACGATTATTTTATCCCTAACCTCTTTAGTGCTTTACACACTAAAACCTGCAAAATTAAAATTCGCAGCAGTTGTCAGGAACAAAGAACGGGAACAGTAGTCAAGAATAATGACAATGCACCTAATCGAGCAGATAAAATATGAAAAAATTAACTCTTTTGTGTTCATTTGTTTATACTTTGCTTATGCCCACACCTGTTTTTGCGGGTATTCAAAACGTTAGGTATATGCACCAAAATGCCAATAATAGCTTCAATGTAATCTGCTTGGATGGTAGCTTAGAAAAAGTTAATACTCAGGCTATTCTCAATAACTCAATTTGTAAACATACGAGTAATCAAGGTAAACCTTCAAGTAATAATAGTAATCAAGGTAAACCTTCAAGTAATAAT
>NZ_JAAHHU010001696.1:0-1066 GCF_010672095.1 Moorena sp. SIO3I6
GCCGAAGTGCATCTGATCAACCCCCGAGACTTTGCTACTGACAAGCATCGACGAGTTGATGATGAACCCTACGGTGGTGGGGTGGGAATGTTGATGAAACCAGAGCCGATTTTTGCGGCTGTAGAGTCTTTACCCATTTTACCCCACCGTGATGTCATCTTAATGACTCCCCAGGGGCAACCGATGAAACAGCAATTGTTCAAAGAATTGGCCACAGGTTATGATCAGCTGGTGATAATTTGTGGACACTACGAAGGTGTGGATGAGCGGGTATTACATTTAGTCACCCGAGAGGTATCACTGGGGGATTTTGTCTTAACCTGTGGAGAAATCCCAGCCCTAGCCATGATTAATGGTGTCACCCGGTTGCTACCAGGAACAGTAGGCAAAGCCGAATCCCTTAAATTAGAAAGCTTTGAAGCCGGGTTACTGGACTATCCTCAGTACACCAGACCTGCTGAGTTTCGGGGATGGAAGGTTCCAGAAGTTCTGTTATCAGGACATCATGGGGAAATTGAGCGCTGGCGTAAAGAGCAGCAAATTCAGAGAACCAAAGAACGCCGTCCTGATTTGTTTGACACTCTCTAAATAGCAAAGGGAACAGGGAGTAGGGAATGTAGAATGTAGAATGTAGAATGTAGAATTTAGAATTGGGAATCGGGAATCGGGAATTGGGAATCGGGAATCGGGAATCGGGAATCGGGAATCGGGAATCGGGAATCGGGCATGGCTTGTCAAATGAAAATGGTATATAAAAAGAGATTGTCAAGCTCATACTAAGGAAAACTTTAAGATAAATACTGTTGCTAAAATCCACATGGCAATAGTCGTTTCGTGAACTTTACCTTGAAAAGCTTTTAACAGAGGAAAGGTAATTAAACCGACAGCTAAGCCATCAGCAATGGAGTAACTTAAAGGCATGATCAAGATGGTGAGAAATGAGGGAATTGACTCGGCTGGATCGTCCCAATGGATTTTTCTAACACTTCCGATCATCAACACTCCAACCATGACTAATGCTGGTGCTGTGGCAAAGCTGGGAATGGCAGATAGAAAGGGAATGAAA
>NZ_JAAHHU010001697.1:0-1066 GCF_010672095.1 Moorena sp. SIO3I6
ACCGAGTGACTTCAGAAACAATCTTCTCTGATGGCGAAAAGTCCTTCACTCTCGATCTCAAAGACAAAGTTTTGTCATTGAGTGATTTTATAGTTCCCGACGTTGATACGGTGTCCTCCCTAAAACAGGTTCGCGGGAAGGAATATTCTAACAGTGTGGATAAAAACACTAATGGAAGTGCTGACCCCGGACAAACTCTCAATTGGTTCGGCAATGGCACTACCACCGATGGCTTCGATTATGGCATTCGGGGTCAAGTGGATGCCATGGCCAACTCTGGGGATGCTTTTTTCCGTGCTGTGATCAGAAACCAAGCAACCCTGGTGTTTTCCACCAGTTTTGATGATAAGATTTATTATGAAACTCCCACAGGTGCCAACAATATTTGGGCAACTGCTAACCAAATTGATAAGCCAGGCCCCGGTATCGATTTAGGAGTTACCGATGTGGACGGCTTGGAACTATGGGGAGGGACAGATGCTAATCGCTTCTCGGTTTATGGAGACCCCGACGTCGCCGTTTATAACTATAATTCCAATGGCACTACCACCGCCTTATATACTCAAGAGGAAATTGCCAAAGCTATTGGTGTAGATGACGAGTTTGCTGAGTTAGTTAACCTGGATGCCATGATGACATCTGGGAGGAACTTAATCATGTTCAGCATCGATCCCATTGAAGAAGCGGGTCTCGATGGTGGTGAAATCTGGGTTTGGGAAAAGGGTTCCGGCCCAGCTGACTTCCTGAAACATGGTGGTCACCTTTGGAATACGGACTTCAAGGTGATGGAAACCTTTGGCACTGCCTCAGAAAATGTCAATGCCTTGGAGGCAATTGGAAGCTACTCTGGAATTCTGGATGCTGGGTTTGAGGTAATCCCCGTGAAGTCTCTCCCACTGGATACAGTAGGAGGTAATCCAATTCCTTTGTCAATTTAATCACAACATGGGAAAAGTTGACTGTATCAACCTAGGACGAAAGTGCCTTAGCTAATTGAAAAGTGCTAGAACCTAATCTTAGTCTTGTAGTCCAAGAGTAGTCTTGGGCTTTTTTTTATGGTTTTTCA
>NZ_JAAHHU010001698.1:0-1065 GCF_010672095.1 Moorena sp. SIO3I6
TCCCCTTAACAAGGGGGGGACACTTCCCACACCTCCCATAAACTCCATGCTTCCCACACTCCCGATTCCCGATTCCCGACTCCCGACTCCCGATTCCCGACTCCCGACTCCCGACTCCCGATTCCCGACTCCCGATTCCCGATTCCCTCTTCTATATAATAGTCACTAAAATTGGTATAATTAAAACTAACCTTCGGGGAGCATCGTAGTGTCAAAAGGTTGCTGGGCTTAGGGTCTAGCGCCAAAATCAGCATAATTATAGTTACAGCGTTTTTCATAACTATGAGGTACACAGGATTTTTACCAGATCCGCTGTTCCCTCTTCTGTGCTCTTTTTCCCCCTTATTCTCTTTTCCCCCCTTATTAAGGGGGGTTAGGGGGGATCCCTATTAGCCGACTAACTCCGTGGGAAACTATCACCATGCCCCATAGAGGCAATTTCAACCGCCCAAAGCTTTTCCCTACCTTTAAGACTGGTGTTACCCAGTGCCTCTGTTATCTGTTAGCACTACTAGTAGCGGTACTGTTGATTGTCAACGGGAGTCATGCTCACCCATCGATTGACCCTCACGAATCACACCCTGAGCCAAAATCGTGGCAGCTCAAGGGGATTGTGGCAGCACTGGATGATACCGACCCCTTGGTATGGCTTAAAGCTTTCGACAAATTGTCTAGCTATAAATTGGATCAACTCAAGCCCCCCCTTGATATTCCTCACGAGACAATTGAGCAGATTGTAGGCTGGTTAGGGTATGAGAATGACAGAAAGTCGGTTCAGTCCAGAGTCCGTGCTAGTGCAGTATCAGCCCTGGAGGAAATGGGAGCAGCGGCCTCTAAGTACGCTCCCCAAATTGCCCAACTTTTAACCCACTCAGATAGTGATGTCCTTACTAATGCAGTAGACGCTCTGGGGGAAATGGGGTCAGCCGCCTATAAGTCTAAGTACAGGACAAAACATGTATTGATTGCCGAAAGTCGAACTGATGAAGGGATTGAGGATTAAGGATAAGATGACGCAGATGGTCAAAACCTAGACGGAAAAGACTCTTGGCCCTACGTCCGTGA
>NZ_JAAHHU010001699.1:0-1064 GCF_010672095.1 Moorena sp. SIO3I6
GATTCCAGTTCTAGTAAGGTTTGACCAGCCGTTACCAATTCCCCTTCTTTGACCTTAATTGCTGCTACCGTTCCTGCCACTGGAGCATCAAGTTTGATAGTTTCCCCCGTAGGTTCCAATCTTCCTCTGGCTTTTCCCGTCTCATCCACCTGAGCGAAGATCGCCCAAGGTAAGGCAACACCCATAAATACCATCAAAAAATACAGTAATCCCCTTGTCCAAACCTGGGGTAATGTATCAAGCAGTTCCTTAGTAGCATAAGACCATTCATGACCCTGGAGTGCTTGCTCATTCCTAGCTTGAGGAGTGGTTTCTTCGGTGAGTAACTCCTGATAGGGACGCTGGTCTGGAATAGTTTGAGTCGGACTATGTCCGTTCAATGTATGATTTTCAGGCATATAGCTTTGGTATTTGAGTTGTGAACATAGGATTGATGGGAACAGGGAGCAGGGAGCAGGGAGTAGGGAGCAGGGAATAGGGAGCAGGGAGCAGGGAGCAGGGAGCAGGCAAAAGGCAAAAGGCAAGAGGCAAAAGGCAAGAGTAATCAACGAATTTTTTCCCACACCCTACACCCCACACCCCACACCCTATTCCCTGTTCCCTGTTCCCTGTTCCCTATTCCCTCCCCTATAACTGCTGCTGATTCAGATAGAAATAATGTCCTCGCTTTGCCATTAAGTCTTCGTGAGTACCGCTTTCAATCAATACCCCTCTATCGAGCACTAAAATCAGGTCAGCTTTCCGTACGGTAGAAAGACGGTGAGCAATCACTAGGGTGGTGCGGTTTTTGAGAATAGTATTGAGATTGGTCTGAATAATCCGCTCGGATTCTGCATCCAGGTGGGAGGTGGCTTCATCGAAAATTAATAGGTGGGGATTTCCCAAGAGGGCGCGAGCAATGGCTAAACGCTGTCGCTGTCCCCCAGACAACATCCCTCCTCCCTCCCCAATCTCGGTTTCATAGCCCATGGGCAATTTTTGGATAAATTCATCAGCACCGGCCAGTTTCGCTGCTGCCATAATTTCTTCTAAGGTGGCTGAGGGATAAGCCAGACTGATGTTTT
>NZ_JAAHHU010000017.1:0-47516 GCF_010672095.1 Moorena sp. SIO3I6
AGCAGCATTTTGTTCCGCCTCCAGTTTCGGCTTCAAGTACAAATTTTCTAGTACCAGAGCTGCACCAGCTACCCAAGGCGGAACAATCAAAGCACCAAGAATCCCCAAAACCTTTGCACCACCTAGCACTGCCAACAACTGATATAAAGGGTGAACTCTCACAGAAGACCCCACCAGTAGGGGGTCAAGAATGTAGGTTTCCAGATTCTGAATAATCACAAATAGCAGCAATACCCACAAGAAAGTCCATCCCCCTTGAGCAATTGCCACAATCAATGCTGGAATTGCTCCCAAGACCGGACCAAAGAAGGGAATCAAATTGGTCACCCCAGCAATCACACCCAAACCCAAGGCAAACTCTGATAGTCCCAAAAATTTTAAACCAACAGTAATCGCCATGCCTAAAATTCCTGAAACCACCACTCGCCCCTGGATGTAACCCCCCATCCGTTGGCTGACTGGCTTGACCTGGGCTGCCAATTTTTCATCCCAGGGTTTAGGAAACAAACTTACCCCCCCTTTAATCAATTGTTCAGAGCCAGCTAACATATAACCAGACAGCAGTGTTGCCAGAATTACGGTAAACACTCCAGCAATAAGATTCCGTGTCAATCCATAGGACTGCACTAGCAACTGCTGAGAGGAACGAATCACCCAAGAGGTAACGGTGCCAGCATCAAACATTTTACTCAGAGCTAGTTCAGTCATCCCTAGGCGAATCGCTAAAGCATCTAACAAAGAGGTTAAAACCTCCAAATACGTTGGCAGTTTCCGAAATAAACGCTGAATTTGCTGAGCTACTGTTGGTCCAATCACTAAGCCGATCCCTGTCAAACCAGCGATTAAGCCTAAATAAACCAGAATAACCGCTAGCCAGCGGGGAATCCTTAACTTTTCAGCACTATCAATTATTGGTGCTAGAGTAGATGCGAGCACTACTGCAATCATCAGTACTACTAGCAAAGCTCTCAGTTGCCATAGCAGGACGATTGTCAAGCCAGTAGCAACAATAAGCAGTAAGTTAGCTAAGGAGATTTTAAGGCGTAGCATAGACTTCCATTTGCATGTTGAGTGCCTGCAAATAGTCTACAGAGAAAACAGCTGAATTAGTTGAAGGTTGCAGGTACGGTTGAGGGTTAGATGGTTTAAGGTTAGACGGTTGTTCGCGAAGCGTGGCCAATAGGCCAAGGTTAGACGGTTGTTCGCCAAAGGCGTTCGGTGAAGGGTAGGTTAGACGGTTAGATGGTATTGAGTAAGCGCTAGTTTAGTTTCAACTATCGCGGTGAGGGGAAATCTCCCTATCTCCTTAGGTAAGTACTCCTTGTACAGTTGTCCTAAAATCGAGCTATGGAAGACCAATAACCTGCCCTATACCGGACGCCTTTGGCGAACAACCCCATAACCTTCAACCCCATAACCTTCAACCCCATAACCTTCAACCCCATAACCTTCAACCCCATAACCTTCAACCCCATAACCTTCAACCTTCAACCTTCAACCTTCAACCTTCAACCTTCAACCTTCAACCTTCAACCTTCAACCTTCAACCTTCAACCTTCAACCTTGATCAATCCAACTCTTCTTCACCGAGATCATCAAGGGCTGGAGGAGCATCACCGGGTGTTCGCAACATTTCCACCATCTCCTGAATTTCTGCTGGAGGTGGGGGTGTCAGGCGAGAAACCACTACAGTCACGATGAAATTAAGCACCATCCCTACGGTACCAATCCCCTCAGGGGAAATACCGAAAAACCAGGGTGTCATACTATAGAACTTCACCCCAATGATGTAAACGGTGGTAAAAATTAACCCTACCACCATGCCAGCAATTGCCCCTTCTCGGTTGGTTCGCTTATCAAATACCCCTAACAGAATCACTGGGAAAAAGCTGGCAGCGGCTAAACCAAAGGCAAAGGCTACTACTTGGGCTACAAATCCAGGGGGATTGATACCAAAGTAACCGGCAATGGCAATGGCAGCAATTACCATAATTCGACCTACCATCAATCGTTGAGACTCTGACGCCCTAGGATTAATGATGCGGTAGTAGACATCGTGGGCGATTGAGCTAGAAATCACTAGCAGTAATCCTGATGCAGTGGATAGAGCGGCGGCTAGTCCTCCTGCTGCTACTAGGGCAATCACCCAGGGAGCAAGTTTGGCTACCTCTGGTGTGGAGAGTACGATGATATCTCGGTCAATCTTTATTTCATTGGTGTCTTTGTCCGGTTTGAGCTCAATCTTGCCATTGCCGTTTTTATCGTCAAACGCCAATAAACCAGTATTTTCCCATTTCGTTGCCCAGTCGAGCTGACGCACTTCCTCAATGGTATGGTTATGGAGGCTATCAATCAGGTTATAGCGGGCAAAGGCAGCAACGGCGGGAGCTGTGGTGTAGAGTATGGCAATGAATAATAGGGCCCAGCCAGCGGAATAACGAGCAGCTCTAGCATTGGGTACGGTGTAAAAGCGTACGATCACATGGGGAAGTCCAGCGGTACCGACCATCAAGGCGATGGTGATAAATAAGACATCCACCATGGACTTGTTGGCAAAGGGTTTAGTGTATTCCTGGAAACCCAGATCTACCTGAATTTGATTGAGTTTGGGGATAATGTCACTGAAGGTGAATCCTAGCTGGGGAATGGGGTTGTCGGTCAGTAGAGTTGCGATCGCAATCGCTGGAATCAGGTAAGCCACAATCAACACGCCATACTGGGTGACTTGAGTCCAGGTAATTCCTTTCATCCCCCCCAGGACGGCAAAAAATGCCACAATTACCATGCCAATCACTACACCCTGAACGATATCCACTTGCAGAAAGCGACTAAATACAATACCTACCCCTCGCATCTGTCCTGCGACATAGGTTAAGGAGACAAAAATAGCAGCAACTACTGCTACCAACCGAGCAATATTCGAGTAATAGCGGTCTCCCACAAAGTCGGGTACTGTGTATTTTCCAAACTTCCGCAGGTAAGGGGCTAACAATAGCGCTAGTAGCACATATCCCCCTGTCCAACCCATTAGGTAAATTGAGCCATCATATCCTAAGAAAGAGATTAGCCCTGCCATAGAGATAAAGGAAGCAGCAGACATCCAATCCGCCGCTGTAGCAGCACCATTAGCAACAGCGGGAACACCTTGATCTGCTACGAAAAACCCTTTACTATCGCGCACCCGAGAGCGCCAACCAATGTAAAGGTAGAGAATAAACGAAATAATGACCAATACACTGGTCCAAGCTTCAACTGTCATAGATATTTCTTTGTCTAAATAATTGCTATAGCGCTGCGCGCAGGGAATCGGGAATCGGGAATCGGGAATCGGGAATCGGGAAAAAATCCTATGTACATCATTACTATGAGAAACCCCATATAGGGATTGTTAGTAATTAAAAAACGGTATTTTTTTTTTATACTATAGAATTACCCTATGACAATTACTGAATTTTCAGTGCTAATTGCTAACTATAAACAACTATAATTGATCTTATACCTTAGAGGATATCTGAAAAGTTTTTTATACTGAATTTTGCCCCCCTAACCCCCCAACTTTGGGGGAAGAGTCAATTTGCTTGTAAAAGTCCCCCAGAATTGGGGGACCCACGGGGGCTTGGATGTAGCAAATGAGACTTCTCAGACAACCTCTTAGTTAAGCAAAGCCATTTATTTCCCAATTTAGTTGCCAATAGTAAACATTACTTTTTGTATTTACGGTCAATTTTATCCATCTGTATAGCGTAGATAAAAATTAGGACGACAAAGGTAAAAATACTACCTTGTTGTGCCATCCAGAAGCCTAGGGGAATATTCCCTACACTGACATTGTTTAGTAATGTTACTAGCAGAATGCTGCATAAAACGGATACGAATGCCCAAACAATTAGGAGATTCCGAATTAATGCAATGTTGGCACGCCAGTATGCCTGACGCTTGTTCTGGTTCATAGTTTTATTAGTAATGCACTAAATGTACGATTTGCGTTTGACTAGTTTCTGGATATAGAGCAACCACCAATAATTGCCCGTCAGCTATCAGCTATCAGCTATCAGCTATCAGCTATCAGCTATCAGCTATCAACTTACACGTTAGTTCCCTCGCCTGAGCGAGGAATTCATAGTCTTTGGCTTTGAGTCCGTTGAAGTCGTCAGCTAGATAGTTTGTTTTAAGCTGACGGCTGACGGCTGACGGCTGTTAGCGCAGCGTGCGCGTAGCCCATATGCTTACAATTGCCTTAACATGGCGTATCGGTATTTCAAAATGTGCTAATATATACAGAAAATTTGCGAGAGCTTAGGGATAGGCTACACCAAAGGTGAACAAAAACCGTCTTTTCGGGGTTTTCTTAATAAAACTAAACAATTATGGGGATTTACTGGTGTCTTTAGGGCATGGCATTGGGCGATAGGCACCAGCATAGGCTAATCACATCTGTGCAATTTGCCACTGCCCCAGACCGCTTTTCCCGTTGTTTAAAGAAATATTAAATGAATTGTGAATATTATTTCGTCAAGAAATGTAAAGCTTAGAGCCAGATTATGTTAAGTTTCGATAAAATAAATCGTAAGTTGATCAGCAAAAGCGATCGCTAAAATTCAACCTCCCCATCTCCCCATCTCCCCATCTCCCCATCTCCCCACCCTCCCTGTAATTATAGGTATTCAACCTGAATTGATATAAGAGTATCCCTATTGATGGATACTACCATCGGGCATGATGGTATTGCTTAAGTTAGCCCCCTTGAGGTTGGCACGGTAAACTTTGTTGGGAGAACCCCAATCAGTAAGCTCCAAGGTATAGTCTAGTTTTGCTCCCTTGAGGCTAGCGTCGGAGAGGTTGGCATCGGAGAGGTCAATTCCCCTCAAGTCAGCCTGTTCAAGATTCGCTCCCATCAAGTTAGCCCCCCTGAGATTGGCACTTATTAAATAGTGATCGATTGGCAATGAAGCACTTGTATTCAGATAAGCCAGATTTGCTTCTTGGAGATTCGCTTTCTCTAGGTTAACTCCACTAAGATTAATCCCGACTAGATTGGCTTTTGATAAATTAGCTTCCCTGAGGTTAGCTCTTTCGAGCTTAATTGTTTTGGCGGAAAGATGTGATAAGTTTGCTTCTTGCAGATTACCTTGTTCTAAGTTAGCTTCTGTTAGGTTGCTCCAAAAAAGGTCAGCTTTTTTCAGGTTAGCTCTACGGAGATTAGCCCCACTGAGATTAGCTTTTTTCAGGTTAGCATTTTCTAGGTTAGCCCCTTCTAAGTTGACCCCTACCAAATTCGCTTTTTCTAGATTAGCTCCCGCTAAGTTAGCCCCTTCTAAATTAGCCTTTTCCAGATTCGCTCCTTTTAAATCCTCTCTGGAAAGTTCTAGCCCTGCTAAATTACAGTTTTGACAATTTTTTGTTTCCCGTAACTGGTCGAGAGGATTGTCTCGATTCATAATCAGCCAAGTAATTCCCAAAAGGGCAACCAATCCCAAGGAAATTCCCAAGATAAACGATTGTCTAAGTTTCATTGATGTGAGCTATGGTAGTTTTGGCGTTGCTGAATAATGGAATGATTTTAAGGGTTTTGTAGAATGGGCATCTTGCCCGTTCGAGATCTGGTCGGGCGGGCAGGATGCCCACTCTACTCCGATTCATTGCTTGATTCAGCAACGCCGTAGTTTTTGCTATCTCTGTTTTATCAAACTTGCTTTAAACCTTGATTTTTGCTGCTGAAAAGGCCGACTATTGACTATAGTTTAGGACTTACGAAGTTGAGTTAGTTTTGCCCCCCTAACCCCCACAAATTGGGGGTAATGATGTTAAAGTACCCCAGAATTGGGTGATTTAGGGGGCTTTGCGTCAGTCCTGTTGTTGTTTTTGTATAATCCATGGCAGACTATAAGCAAGCACTGGTTAAAGACGGTAAGAATCCAGAAGGTCTAATTGTCTTTCCAGCTTTCATTACCCAGAAGGAAATGGATGCCCTTAAAGACTTTAGAGTGGGGGATCGGGATACGTTTGTTGTAGCCTATCCTAAATCTGGGACAACGTGGATGGAGCAGATTGTTCACTTGCTTGCTAACAATGGAGAGCAAGGGGACAAAGTATTGAGTGAAGCAGTGCCTTGGTTAGAAGGTGCAGCAACTCGTTATGGAGGTTTAGAGAATCTGATTAAAACTCCTAGCGATCGCCGTTACTTTCACACTCATTTACCGTTGTCTTTGATGCCAATGTTTGGGGAAACTAAAGCAAAGTATATTTATGTTGCTCGCAATCCTAAGGATAATGCTGTATCCTATTATTATCATGCATTGAGCAAAATGGGATACGAGGGGAGTTGGAGCGAATTTATTCAGCTATATCGTGAAGGTAAGGTTGCCTATGGCTCAATATTTGATCATGTATTCGACTGGTGGAAAGCGAGCCAACATTCAGATAATGTCATGTTTGTCAAGTACGAAGACATGAAAAAGAATTTAGCTCAAGTCGTTACCGATGTTGCTGGCTTTATAGATATTCCCTTAACGTCCAATTTACTCGATACTGTGGTTGCCGCCAGTGACTTTTCGGCAATGGCAATCAATCCCAAAGCTAATCTGGATTGGGTGCCTCAGCGAGAAGGTATCCCCAAACATATGCGAAAAGGAATTGTAGGAGATTGGAAAAACCACTTTTCTTCAGAAGAGACTAGTATTTTTGATGCTCTATATCAATCGAGAATGGCACAATTTGGTCTGGAATTTGACTTTGAGTTAAGCTATGAGAATGTAGAATTAAGAATTAAGAATTAAGAATTAAGAATTAAGAATTAAGAATTGAGAATCTCATATTTTAAAATATGGTGTAGTGGACTGGCACTATTTTAGCTGTGCCAGTCTAGTAGTATTATTACGCATAGGAGTAAGGGTTAGTTGTTAGTTTTAATTAAATAGTACATAATCTACACTTTCGAGCATTTTTTCTGTCCTAATTGAACTCGGATTAAGCTCTTCACCAGGTATAAGTTCAAACTGATGAGTTATACGGTTATCATCTAGTAATTGAACAGCTTCACGCATGGCACGACGCCCCCCTTTTCCACTCTCATTTTTTCCATAGTGATCTAGGTCTTCGCTCAGAAGCATGGAGAAGCGAGCATTATTTTCCCTTAACAGCTCTAGATTTGAGTCAAGTGAGGCAAAATCCCTTGACTCATTTCCACAAGTTCCTCGGTAAGAGCTTATACTATTAATAACCACAGCTCCCCGAAATAGATTAGGATTTCTCAAGCTCAAAGCCCAACTTAAATCGCCGCCGAATGAAGAGCCTGCTAGAGCAATCTGAGATTGATCAATTTTAATATTCTCTTTAGCGATCGCATTATCAAGACTGTTGCGGACTAAATTTTCGTATCTTGCAATCGCAGCACAAAATTTTGCACTGCTCTCGTAATCTTCAGGATTAGCGGTGACATTGGGTAACACAATGAAAAAACAGTTTGTAGTGCGTGCTTGATAGTTTTTGTGAAAGCTTCCACTTTGATTGTAATAGTCCTTGGGAGTTCCAGTACCATAGGGTAACATAACCAATGCTGGGTATGTTTTATTCTTGTTACAGGATGGAGGTGGTATTACTTCTGCTATCTCTGAACCATTTTCATCTTTAATGATAATGGGTTCACCAGGAGGGGGAGGAATAAGCTGATTCCTAAATCCTTTAATTTGCTCTTTAATTGGGTCGTCTTGATAGAGTTCTTCCCAATTCTTTTCCTCTAAAAATGCTTGAACAACCGGCAACTCTATAATTGCTTTTATTTCCTGATCACTTAAGCGTCTTTCAGAATCTTTGAAGCTTGATAAGTCTAGAGTAAAATGCTCTCCTGCTTCTATGTCAAGAGTTCTGGCTTGAGATGAAGAACCAGGTTCAGTTCCCACTTGATCTGGATCACCAGGTAGATTGATGCTTACTTTACCAAGCAGAATAGTAATTTTGATTTGAGCGTTGTCTTCGTCAGTATGAATAAGAGTACGCCCAGTGGTATTTGATTTAATTAGAACATCATCACGATTGTAAACAGATAAAATACAGGAGGAATTCTTCTGAAACTTTTTATCTAGGTTTTCCCACTCCTGTGTAACATCATTAGCTCCAATGATTTGGTCGTAACGTTCAGAATCCTTGCAGCGAAATAGTAATCTAACTTTTCTTAATTTCTCTTGGGGGTGATAAGTTCGCCAATAGCCATGTTCAACAATAACACACTCACCACCTGCTTTTGCTTGACATTCTTCAATTGCTTTATTGCAAAGATTAGTATATGAAATGTTTTGAATGTCACCGATTTGAATACTCCAAGCATTACTATTACTAGCTGTAGATGTTGCCAGAACACTGCAATAATGTCTAAGCAGTACTGGTACACCACCTAGATTTGCTTGCTTGGAATCTAAACCTAGTGGCGTAGCTCGGTTTCTTGAGTTATAGTCTGTATCGACATGTAAATTTCGATTATATTTTACAGTACAAGAATCATTGGGCTCACCAGGATTCCTTTCATCCCAGCCAATAGTCAACTCGCCAACAACGGTACAAGGATATTTGTATGTAGCGGTGCTTTCACTAAAACCAGCAGAAGCAAGGTATCTCTTAATTAGGTACTTTTCAGAGTATTGTTGGAGCTCTATTTCACTAGGTTCACTCCTAAGCTGTTCTTTCGTCCGTGAAAATCTCAGCAGTGCTCCAATACTCTCATCAAACCCTTGAATTTGTAGTCGATAGTTATCGTATATAAGTTGTCCTTTTTTCGCGTCTTCTGAATCCTGATGATCAGGTTTAGAATCCTGAGGATCCGTTTCAAAAAAACGTACATAAGAAGCAATACGTTCAGGAGAAAATTCTTCGTTATTCATATCCCACAGAATCTTCCAAATGAAAACTGCTCTAGGGCACTTTTCGTCTCCAGGATCTTTATGGCATAATTCATGTAATTGTGTAGAAGACTCTGTTTGCTTATTCATCAATGAGGTAGCAAGGGATAGTGGCGATAGGATTTTTGGTAAAAAGGTAATAAAACAAAAACCAATGAAGCCAATCGCTGTATAAAATTTAAGTTTTGAATAAAACTTGTACATAACTTACTCTTTTATTGGAAATTAAAAACAGCTTATTGCTTATTTTTTTAAAGGTCTTGATTAAACTGTTTGGGCTTAATAACACAAAATTTTATCCTATTCCTTGCATATTCTATCCTACCTTCAAAAACATGCTTGGTTAGAGTTACACCTTCTTTAGCTTCTTGTAGTACTTTGCAGTTTGGATCATAATAAATAAATGTTCTTTTCCAAACGTCTTGATGAGGGTCATGATACCAGCCACAATCAGTTTCTTGTCTCCATAATTCTTCGATTTTCTGTAGTAGGGGACAGGGAATCAATTCAGCCTCAGTTTGACTATGTAAGTCACCACTTCCATCAAGGTCAGCACCTACACCAAAATCATCATGCAGAATTTTATAAGTAGTTTGCAAAGCCCCAGGGCTAAATCTTTCTTCTCTTTTACTAGTAGTTCTGCTTATTCTTTCACCGATTCTATTATCAGCTTTTAATTGTTCTTCTAGTTCAGGCAATCGTTCAGCTTCAATTAGTTTATATAATCCGGCTTTTGCTTGCTTGGATATATTTTCTAATTTTTTAATCTCTTCTTGAGAAAGTGTTATAGTGTCATCTTGGTTATCTTGGTTGTTTAAACGCTTCTCTAAAAGGTTTGTATATAGACTAACTTGTCTGTAGTCAGCAAGAGCGTTTCTAACGTTGTTTTTTGAGGCTCTCTCAGCATCTTGTAAAATACTTTGTGCAGCTCGTATATCTTTAGGCTCTACTACTCCATTTCCTGAAAGGTTTCGGATGCCAGCCTTTTGACTCGCTAGATTATACCTATCCCAGGCTATACCAATTATTGTTAAAATTAAAAGCACATTTGCAGTGGCAAATACTGTCGTTTTAATTATACTTTTTTGACGAGCTTTTTGGCTTTTTTTAATATAGTCTTTTTGAGGTTCAGTAAAGTCATACGCCCTCTGCTTCAAATAGTATTCGGCTTTGTTTAGAAATTTTCCCTTAAGTAAACTTCCCGGATCTTCCTTAGTTTCTTCCCATTGATCTAGACTTGCTTGTAGTCGTTCCTGCCAAATCCGAAACTCACGGCTTTCCCTAATCCATTCTTCGAGTACTTCCCAATTTTCAATTAATGCTTCATGGGCAACTTCCACCACATCACTTTCAACCTTGTCACCCTTGTCAGGGGGTATGTCAGTAGCTAGATTCTGCCTTGGGCTTTTCTTTTGATTATCAGTATCTTGACTGGCTACAGCTCTGCGACTGGTTACAACTAATCGATGATCACGGTTAGCTAGTTTGTTTACCAATGACCATTTAGCATCTCCCAAGTCTGTTTTGGTCGCCAGCCGTCGTGTATCTTTTGTCCCTTTACCCGGTTGCACGAGTTGGATAAAGATTTGTTTTGCTAGTTTCTGTTCAGTTGGAGTAAGCTCGTTGTATTTTTTACTGGCGTGTTTGCTTAAAGCTCCTTTTACGCCACCAATTTCTTTGTAGGCTTTGTGAGTCAACTGCTTACCTTCTCGCTTTTCCCATAATTTTTCTAGGGCAAATTCTAGCAAGGGTAAGTTTCCTGCTTCATCCTCTACATCGTTTAAAATTCGTTCTACTAAGCCAGCTTGAAATGTTATGTCTTCACCCAGAGTCTTTGTTGGCTTGACAATGACCTCTTCGAGTTCCTCGCGGTTCATTGGTCCGAGTTTAACATCTGCGTTCTGCAAAACATCGGCAAAGGGGCGATAAGAAAGGGCATTGTCCAAGAAGTCTGCTCGCATGGTTGCCACAAGTACTATGGAAGATGAGGCTTGGGAAGAAGATGGCAGGCTAGCTAGTAAACAATCCAAGAAACGACGGCGTAATTCAGGGTCAGAGTATTCAGTGTAGAGCTCCTCAAACTGATCGGCAATCAGTAGTATTTTATGGTTTGGATGTTTACGTTGGATTTTACTATACACTTTCGCTAAAGAAAGCTCTTCTTCATTTCCACTGAGGGATTTTGCTTTGAGAGATTCCGCTAACTTACTAGCTTGAGTCATCTCGTCTGTAGAATCCAACTCCGACATATACAGTGGAACCAGTGCTTCAGCTAAGGCATAAAATGGATCATTAGCACTACTAGGGCGAAAGTGAGTGAATTTCCAATTACCTTGTTCTTTAAAAAGTTTTGGTACTAATCCAGCCAAAACCACTGAAGACTTACCACTTCCAGAGGGACCTAGGACAGGAATAAAGCTGCGGGTTTGAGTTTCTTGGAAAAGCTTTTCTATGAAAACATCACGTCCAAAGAAAAACTTGTCATCATCTGGAGCAAAGTTATACAACCCGCGATAAGGACAAGAAAGATTTTCATTAGTAACAGTTTCGTCATCATCAACGGGTCTATCGTCTACATTGTTGGATCTGTAGTAATAGTAGTAGTAGTTATAAACAACAGCATTACCTGTAGCCGCAATAGCCGCGTTTTTAGGATCTCGAATATCTTGATGGATATCATTACTATCTGACATAAAAACCCTAGTTTTATTGATTAACTAAAGCAGGTGTTTTTAGATCCAACTTCACTTATTTACTTACTCAATTTAGTCTGACTCTAATAGTATTATATTGACTAATGTTGATCCTGTACTTCCAATATTTTGACTACTGTTCAATAATTAATTTGCTTTATTGATTATCAGATACGTTATGTTCTGTAATGCTACCAATCGAGGCATTTCCACTACCAGAAATTGAGCTATTTTTCGGATTACTAATTGTTTGATGAATGTTTTGCTGTGCTTGTGCTTTTTCTTCAACCTTATCGAGTATATCTTGAGCTAATTGATGGATTTCAGGGTCTTCATTAACTTTGGAATTTTGAATTTCTTCTTTTAATGTAACTTTACGACCTTCAGAATCTGGCTTTTTCTCTAATCCTTCCACTGCATTGACAACGTCGCTGTCAGAACCAAATTTCTCCTTTATAGCAGATTTGAGGGCGTTGTAGCTGTTTTTAATGACATCCTTACCCAGATTAGCCAGAGCAACAATAATAGCTTCAGTTATTACGTCCATGCTCATTGTGATGGTAGTTACCAGTTGGTTTAATTTTTTGTGAATTTCACAATAACCTTTGCTGCTAGGATGTTATCACAACTTTTAGAAAGTGTGTGTAAAATTTGTGTAAAATTATGTAAATAAACTGTAAGTCGCTACCCCAGCACCATAAATAGTAGTGCTAGGGGAGCTAAGAAGCGACTGCATCAAGACATAGCAAGATTGTCGATGACCTATGTGTAAATGGGAGATTAACCCTTCACAATTCCGCCCGCAGTCTTCACAATTCAGCCAATACCTTCACAATTGAGCTGCAGCTTTCACAATTCAGCCTTAATTGCGACGCCATGTGGTAACGCCACCACCCTGGTCAATCAACGTAATCCCTTGAGCTTGCAAGTCATCGCGAATGCGATCGCTTAATTCAAAGTTCTTGGTTTTCCGTGCTTCAGCCCGTTGCTGAATCAGTGCCTCAATTTCCCCATCACTCAATCCATCCGTAGAAACTTCTGTTTCTTCTTCCGGTTGTGCTTCTAATCCTAACACCTGGGCTAATTCCACCAGACTACGCCATTGCTGCTCTAATTCTGAAGCAGGAGTCTCTGTTTTACCCTGATGTACGAGGATATTGCCTTCCCGGCGTAACCCTTTGGCCACTTCAAACAATACCGCTAAGCCTCCAGCAAAGTTTAAGTCGTCATCTACGGCTTCTTGAAACTGTTGCGCTATAGTTTCTTTTACCTGCAAGGAGTTAGAGGGTGTGGCTGATTGGTCTTGCCATCCTAATTGTATACCATAGTTACGGCCAAAAAGCAAGCCTTCTTTGAGAGTTTGCCAGCCATTGGTAGCAGATGCGATCGCATCATCAGTAAAATCTACTGGCTTACGGTATTGCGCCATTAACACAAATAAGCGCACTGCCATCGGGTCAACGGGACGGTCGAGTAAGTCTCGGATAGTAGTAAAGTTGCCTAGAGACTTAGACATTTTCTCTCCATCCACCTTAACCATACCATTGTGTAACCAATAACGGGCTAGGCTTTTACCAGTTACAGCTTCCGATTGAGCAATTTCATTTTCGTGGTGGGGGAAAACTAAGTCAGAGCCACCAGTATGAATATCAATGGTTTCCCCTAGCATATCTCGCACCATCGCCGAGCATTCAATATGCCAACCTGGACGACCTGCTCCCCAAGGGGATTCCCAGGAGGGTTCCTCTGGCTTAGCGCTTTTCCAAAGCGCAAAATCAAACGGGTCTTTCTTCTTAGGCTCAGTGGAGTCTGCTACATCTACCCGTCCACTGGCTCCTGCTTGCAAATCCTCTAACTTGCGCCCAGAGAGTTTGCCGTAGTCATCAAACCGACGCACTGAATAGTACACATCCCCATCCGCTTCGTAAGCATAGCCCTTTTGTTCCAACTCACACACCAGTCGCTTGATTCCATCTAAGGTATGAGTCGCGCGGGGGTAAGCATTAGCCTCTTGGACATTCAGCCTTGCCATATCTTCAAAATAGGCATCAATGAAGCGTTCAGATACTGCCTCCATAGAGGTGCCTTCCCTTCGCGCTCGGTTCAGGATTTTATCATCAATATCTGTAAAATTTTGGACATAATTCACATCATAGCCCCGCCATTGTAAGTAGCGACGAGCAGTATCCCAGACAATACAAGTTCTAGCATGACCCAAGTGGCAAAAGTCATACGCCGTAATGCCGCAGCAGTACATCCGGACTTTACCAGTTTCCAATGGCTCAAAGGATTCCTTGCGGCGGGTTAAGGTATTGTAAAGGTGTAGGGTCATGACAAAGAAAAGATAAAATCACCAACAGTGGGCTATAGATATACTATTGACATCCTCCCTGGTTATATCAAAGATTATAACCAGGGATTCCTAAGACTCACGACTTAGGTTTCTGTTTCCTTCTCCCCTTGGGGGAGTTTTTCGCACCAGCCTTCCGAGATTTACTCTCTTTCGCCGTAGGCGACGCTACGCGAACGGGTCTTACGGTCGCGTAGCAGACTGACACGGCAAGTCCTGCCGCCAAAATGTTAATTGATGCATTTATATCACGATTAGCCCGAAGGGCTACGCTACGCGAACGTGGTGAGCATTGCAGGATGGGCAATCCCATTCCCGAATATTCAAAGGTAAACACTCAAAACGATTTAGGCACACAGAACACAGTTTGCTACTAGGAAACCACTTATCAATGGCAATGGCTTCTCGATTATACCATTGAGACTTGTACTTAATCTGACGAATTATTTCCGCCCAGTTGGCCTCACTGATAACTTGAGCTAGTTTGTGATTTTTGACCAGATTTTTCACAGCCAAATCTTCAAACGCAATCAATTGGTTTTCTCTGACCAGTTGAGTAGTTAGCTTGTGGGGAAAATCTCGTCTAGCGTCTTTGATTTGTGCATGCACCCTGGCAACCTTTAAGAGGAACAGAACTAACGTCATTCAAAAAGAACAAGTCATCCTTTTTTTTCCATTCTGTCAACATTAAGGAAGTTTCCTTGTAGCTTATCCGTCGGGAGCGTTTGTACCAACCTGAAGTCCTAGCATCTAAAGCTTTGTTGTAAACAAGTCTTACACATCCTAGAGTTCTCCTCAGCAGAGTTTACTGTTCAGGGGTTGGATAGAAACGGTAACGGTAAGCTTTTTCGACCATTATTTACTCTTTAATATACATTCACATTTTAATCTATTCTGTGTAAATTGTCAAGTGGAGGTGCGACCCGTGGCGAATTTAATTACGGGTCAAGCGCACCTAGCAATTCATGAGGGGCTGTGTGGGTCACCTGCGTCCGCACTTTACACGCCCCGTCTCCCGTTATACCCGTAGGGTTAGCGGGAGATGAATTGCTGTTTCAGATAAAATACGATATCTTGGTAGATCTTGATTCTGAACTGTTTTCACAAGTTGCCTTATGCAAACTTTACCGACTGATTCCCCATCTGGTCAAGGGATGGAAGCTCCGAAACAAGGCTTACCCGTTACCATTATTACCGGTTTCCTGGGTAGCGGGAAAACCACCCTCCTTAACCATATCTTAAGTAATCAAGAAGGCGTCAAAACAGCAGTCCTTGTTAATGAGTTTGGTGAAATTGGTATTGATAATGAGCTGATTATCAATACTGATGATAATATGATCGCCCTGAATAATGGCTGTATCTGCTGCACCATTAATGATGATTTAATTGAAGCAGTTTACAACGTATTGGAGCATCCAGAAAAGCTGGATTATTTAGTGGTGGAAACCACCGGATTAGCTGACCCCTTACCAGTGGCGCTAAGCTTTTTGGGCACAGAATTGCGAGATATGACTCGTCTTGATTCTATTGTCACTATGGTAGATTCAGAAAACTTTAGTATCGATCTATTTAATAGTGACGTTGCAACTAATCAGATTGTTTATGGGGATATTATTATCCTCAACAAGACTGACTTGGTAGATCAAGCCAATGTAGACCAATTGGAAAGCAGGCTCAGAGATATGAAAACTGATGCTAGGATTTTGAAAACTACTAAAGCCCAAGTGCCAATTCCTTTAATTCTCAGTGTTGGTCTCTTTGAGTCCGATAAGTATTTCGACAGCAAAAGATCAGATCATGATCATCACCACCATGATCATGACCATCATCACCACCATGACCATGATTGTTGTGATGATGATCATGATCATGACCATCATCACCACCATGATCATGACCATGACCATGACCATGATCACGCTCATCACCATCACTCCGATCACCTAGAAATTGACGGATTCACGTCTCTTTCTTTCGAGAGTGACAAGCCCCTAGGGCTTCGGAAGTTTCAGGATTTCCTAGACAATAAGTTACCCTCTAATGTGTTCCGCGCTAAGGGAATTCTCTGGTTTGATCAAAGTCCTCACCGTCACATATTCCACCTCAGTGGTAAGCGTTTCTCTATTGAAGATGATGAGTGGAAAGGTGAACCAAAAAATCAATTAGTCCTGATTGGACAAGATTTAGATCATGATACATTACGTGAGGAATTAAACCAGTGTATCTCTTCAGAGTCTACCAATACAGGGACGGGGATTTGGTAAGTAATTGTTGAATTAAGAATGAATAATGGTGAATTGAGAATTAATAATTGAGAATTAAGAATGGTGAATTAAGAATTAAGAATTAAGAATTAAGAATGGTGAAGGCAGAATTAAGAATGGTGAAGGCAGAAGCCAGAAGCCAGAAGCCAAAATTCTAAATTATACCTAAATTCCCAATTCTTAATTCACCATTCCCAATTCCCAATTCCCAATTCTCAATTCACCATTCCCAATTCACCATTCTTAATTCACCATTCTCAATTCACCATTCCCAATTCACCATTCTTAATTCACCATTCTTAATTCACCATTCTTAATTCACCATTCTTAATTCTTAATTCACCATTCTTAATTTCCCAAAAAAAACTTTTATAAAACCCTTGACAAAACTAATTATAATCATTACAATAATCACTATAAACCCGATGAGTTGGATTTTTTATTCATGTCACAAAAATTTTCCCGAAATTTCAAAAAACAACCTGCTCACCACGTCTTAAAAGGTTCTCGTGAAGCCGTAATCTATAGCATGCAGATGCTTTATTCCCTAGGCTATGCGGAGATTGCAGAATGGACTCCTCTGGAGAAAACTGATGTTCCCGGGGAAGTGATGACTACCATAACCAAGTATTGGCTGTTGCCATAACACCTTAACTTTCTGGGGGGGTTTCCCCCCCTTGGCCAAGTCACCTTTGGCCAATCCAATCTGATCACATCGGGTTAGAATTGGGAAGTTAGTGACATCGCGATTTCAACTGACTTATTGTGGATTTTAAATAGCCGTGGATAGTATTTCTACGGCTATTTTTTTGTAAGTATTTAGCTATCAGCGGTCAGTGGTCAGCGGTCAGTGGTCAGTGGTCAGCTTATTTTATTCAAAAGCACCGATTGCGCGTAGCAAATTAACTGTTCGCGTAGCGTGTGCGTAGCACATAAGCTGTTCGCGTAGCGTGCGCGTAGCGCATTAGCTGACGGCTGAATGCTTAGCTAATACCTATGATAATTGCTATAATTAAGGTTAAGTTTATAAAACTAAAACGCTGATGACAGGAAGTAATATTAGACAACAACTCTTAGACCATATTGAGGCATTACCTGGAGAAGAAGTCAAAACGATTCTCTTACAATGGCTAATTATCCCATCTAGTAACTTAGAAGATTTTGAAAAATTACTGACCAATCAATCCAACCAAATAACAGAAGAATCCTTTGATTACGGAGAGATAGACTCAGGATTAAATTTTCAACCTCTCACTGAAGAGGAAATGGTTCAGCAAAGTATATTAGCCCTGGAAGCTTATCGTCGTAATGGTTCCTCAGTAGATCATAACCGTGTGCGCGAATGGGCAGATAGCTTGACCTTGCTAAGATACTATTAGCCTTAAATGATATAGCATTTATCATAGTAATGAGGTACACAGTTTTTTTCCCTATTCCCTATTCCCTATTCCCTATTCCCTATTCCCTATTCCCTATTCCCTATTCCCTATTCCCTATTCCCTATTCCCTATTCCCTATTCCCTATTCCCTATTCCCTATTCCCTATTCCCTATNTCATCAAAATTTAGAGTTAGTAAGGGGGGAAAACAGATATCCTTGTTACTGTTCTATCTTTTGATTTCCTTAAGTGCCCATTAAATAAGCTGACAGCAGTCAGCGGTCAGCAGTCAGCTTAGATGGGTTTTTCCCAAGACTTTCAATTGGGTGCATCTCCTAAAAGCTGTTTGACCCATTGGTGCGTTACGGGACGGACTTTCCTAACACTGGCTACCGATAAAATGAGAGCTCGCCCGTCCCTAACGCACCCTACTGGACTGGCACAGCTAAAATAGTGCAATAGAAGGATCATTATTTGAGGTCAAAAAAATGGGAAGAGGTCGTAGAGATAAAGTGCTGCTGACAATCGAACAAAGACGAAGACTAGAAAACATCAGTCGCAATGGCTATGCTCCTGCCAAGAAAATCCTCCACGCTAGGGTTCTTCTGATGTGTGACGAAGGAGAACAAGCGATAGATACATGGACAGATGAAGGGATAGCCAAAGCTTTAAATCTACATCGAAATACCGTAGGGCGTATCAGAAAAAGATATCTGACCCAAGGAGAAGAACCAGCACTCAATAGAAGGTTAAGAAAGAAACCACCAACTCCGCCAAAAATAGATGGCGCGACAGAAGCCCAAATCATTGCCATGTGTTGTTCAGACCCTCCAGAAGGAAGAGCAGATTGGACGATTAGACTACTGACATCGGAACTGAAAAAGCGAAGAGTAGTCACAGAAATCTCTCGTGAAACGGTACGTCGCACTTTAAAAAAAACCAGCTACGTCCTTGGAAAGTAAAACGTTTCTGTATTCCTGAACGAGATTTGGCCAGATTTGTCGCCCAGATGGAAGTAATTTTAGACCTTTACTGTTCTGAGCATTGTCGAGATCAGCCATTGATTTGTATGGATGAAGCATCAGTCCAACTCCTAGATCATCTCTATAAACCGATTAAAATGCAACCTGGTCAAGACCAGAAAGAAGATTATCACTATACTCGTGAAGGGACACAAGCCCTGTTTATGTTTTTTGACCCTAATGCTGGATGGCGGCGAGTTAGCAATCGAGACCATCGGTCTCGTGTAGACTGGGCGGAAGAAATTCGCCAATTACTGGATGTTGACTATCCCCATGCTAGTAAAGTCAAATTAGTCTGCGATAATCTCAATACTCATAATATTGCTTCTCTTTATGAAGCTTTCCCGGCTGATGAAGCTCATCGTCTTGCCAGACGACTAGAAATTTATCATACTCCTCGTAATGGCAGTTGGTTAAATGTAGCAGAGATTGAACTAAGCATTTTAACCAAACAATGTTTAGCCCGCAGGATTTCTAGTCCTGAAAAATTGGAAAAGAAGTTAAAAGCTTGGGAACAAGAGCGAAACAAAACAGCCAGTCAAGTAATTTGGCATTTTTCAACCCCGGATGCCAGAGTCAAACTTAAACACCTTTATCCAGTGTTTGAAGATGAAGAGATGGCAGATTCTAATGCACCAAATTAGCTGTGCCAGTCCACTACCTAACTATTCTCTGCTCCCTACTCCCTACTCCCTGCTCCCTAAAAACATGTATACCTTACCTAATTGAAAACGGCTATATCAACGATTAGCCGTTCATAACAGCGTGTTCCTTAAATACCTCCAAAGGAATGTAATCAAGGGCTGCTTCATGGGTTGCTGACAAAATCACCGGTGGCGCAACCCCAGCATCCAGCGCCTCCTTCCAACGACTGAGACACAAACACCAATGATCTCCGGGTTTAAGACCAGGAAAACCATAGACCGGGGATGGTGTACTCAAATCATTCCCTCTTTGCTTAGTAAAAGAGAGAAACTCTTCCGTCATTTCTGCACAAACGATATGTACACCAACTTGACACTCCCCATGGCGCTTATGCCAGGGGATTCTCGGTTCAGCGAGCCAACTTGCTCAACCAGGTCGGAACCAAGCAGAGTAGAGGTCGAGTCTCCCCGAGCGTTTTGATAAGTTCCGGTGTGCCCCACCGTACCTAAGGCTCTCGTTAAGATGTTTATGGCGGCATTGTGATCACGGTCTAACTGACATCCACACTTGCAAACATGGGTTCGAGTGGATAATGACTTCTTGACCACTTCTCCGCAACTAGAGCAGTTTTGGCTAGTATAAGCAGGATTTACTGCAACAGTTATCCGACCAAACTTAGTGCCAAAGTGCTCTAGCCATTCCCGAAACTTGTACCAACCTGCATCATTAATAGATTTGGCAAGGCAATGGTTTTTAACTAAATTTTTAACTCTCAAATCTTCGTAGGCGACCAGGTCGTTAGACCGGATTACGCAACGCGCCAGTATCTTGGCATGTTCTTCACGCTGCCTACTTATTTTGAGGTGTGTCCTGCCTAGCCTATTAATAGCTTTCTTTCGGTTAGTAGAGCCTTTCTTTTTTCGGGAAACTCTACGTTGATGAAACTTTAAGCGTTTTTCGCCTTTGCGATAGAATCTAGGGTTAGGTTCTGAATATCCATCAGAGTCGGTGTAAAAGTCTTTTAGTCCAACATCCAGGCCAATGGTATATCCAGTAGCTTCCAGTTGTTCTGAATTGTCAATTTTTACGCAGAACTGAACGTAATACCCATCGGCTCTTTGTACTACACGAACTCGCTTGATGAGTTTTTGGTCGAAGCACCATAAGTCCCACGTACCTTTGAGTTTAACTTTTCCTATCCCTTTCTTGTCTGTAAACTTGATTGACTTTTTGTCGGGGGATAGTTTCCATCCTGATTGCTTGTACTCAACAGACCTGGAATGCTTCTTGAATTTTGGGTATCCTTTTTTTCCTGGGACTTTCTTCTTGCAATTGTCGAAGAACCGCTTAATAGCACGCTCTACATTCTCAACAGAGGCTTGACAAGCATGGCTGTTAAGATTCTTGACAAATTCAAATTCGTCCCTTAGTTGAGTGTTGTAGCGATAGAGTTCTTTCTTCCCTACTCCGCGATTGTCCATCCAGTACCGAAGCACTTTGTTCCTGACAAAGCGAGCAGTTCTAATAGCTTCATTGATTGCCCACTCTTGAGGCTTTTTCAACACAGCCTTGAACTCCATAACTAACACTTCAGTATCACCTCCTTGTCTTCTATCTTTACTTAATATTGTAGTCGGTTAGCTGAGATAAAAGTTCCCGAGCAGTTAGGGAATAAATTCCTGCTCGGGCTAACCCCATAAATAGAATTTAGGGGCTTGCGCCCTCAGGGTTTTCGGTCAGTTGGTCCTGTGTCACATTTTCCGTTCCGAAAAAATCCCGTCATCGGAGATGTGCAGCACACCTTTAGTGTTCCGCCAAGAACGTTTTTGGCATTGTTCATGATCCGGTAGTTAACTCTAATTACTACAATAATCTTGCTTATGTGTTGTGCTAGGATGGTGTTTGGAAAGCTGTCAAACACATCGATGGTGATGAAGGTTGAAGCTTGACATCTACGGTTTTGTAACCAGCTGTCATCAATAAATTAGTCACCACTAATTGCGCCCTTTGATTAGCTTGCTCTAGCACACCTTGCTGACAAGCAGTAGCCTGAATTTTTCGGAGGGTTTCCTGTTGAGCTAGCATCTGTAATTGAGGGGCAACATCGGGTCCAAGACCCAAAAATCCTCGGTTGTAGTCGTAGACCTGGGAACGGGTAACATCAATCTTGCTATCCAGTAATTGGGGTGGTGGCAACTGCACTTGGATCGAGTCATTGCTGATTTTGACATCATCCACGCTTAATTTCCCTAAATCAACCCCAGCTCTAACTTCCCCATAAGCAATGTAGAGTAATGTCGTTGACGCTAAGCGATATTGTCCTAAGTTTCTATCTTGACGAGTTGGAACAACTGCCTCCATGCTAAACACAGCAGTGGTCAATTCACTAACATTACGAACTTTATTAACCACAACGTTTCTCACATCCACCTCTGGTTCTGGCTGTGATAAGTTTAATTGTGATAAGTCGAATAGACCATTAACTTGTTCAAACAAGCGGGAGCTAGTGCGCCACATCACCACTCCTAAAATTAGCGTCGTGAGTATCATGCCCCCTGTGCTCATCAAAATCAAACCTCTAGGTATACTAGAGATAATGCTGAGTAACTGATGCTTTTGATGCTGACTTTTCATTTTTGTTTACCTTAAATATTATAGTCAGTTAGTTATTTTAAGTATTAACAGTTTTTTATTCCCAATCTATGCTATTATTTAATAATAATGAAATGCTATTTGGTGTCAAAAATCTATTTTAAAATTATCAAAGCGATATATAGCAATTTCTAGCCTAATGAGGTAGACAATTTTTTTTGCCCTATTCCCTATTCCCTATTCCCTATTCCCTATTCCCTATTCCCTATTCCCTATTCCCTATTCCCTATTCCCTATTAAAAACCGCTATACTTGTGCTTATCTACCTCAACCCAACGTCTAGTTTCATGAGACTCATGGGTTAAATCCATTAACATCTGGGAGTACACTCCTTCTTTGAGAGATAGTGTGGTAACGCTACCATTGTCAATGGCTTGCACCCAATAGTCAACCACCCGGATAAATGGCGCTAAACGACCATCGAGATAGGTTTCAGCACATGCTAGTCGTTGGGGAATTTCTACTTCCATCAGGGATTGACCGGCGGTGGCTGCCCACAGGCGAAATCCATGAACGTAGTCTTTGAGATTGTTACTGCCTAAGACTAAGGTACCGCGATCGCCATAAACCTCTACAAAGTGACCTCGCCCGTGATAGGTTACGGAACTAATAGTGAGTTGACAAGGGGTACCATCTGCCAATTCCAGTAATAACAGACAGGTGTCATCAGCATCTACTGGCTTAAGTAAATTGCTAGCGTTGGGGTCTGGTCGTGCTGGAATTGCAGTACTCAGTTGAGCACACAACCGCTGCACTGGTCCAAATAGCCAATGAATATAATCAAAGGCATGAGAACCAACTGCCCCTAGTGCTCCGCCACCCTTATCCTTTTGAGCATACCAGTTCCAGGGGCGTTCAGGATTAGCTCGGCTAGAGACTAACCAGTCAATTTTAATCAGACGCTTTTTACCCACATAGTCTTTTTCGAGATATTCCGCTAACAGCTGCCATGAGGGGATAAAGCGGAATTCAAAATCAGGTATAGCGACAACACCCTTTTCTGTAGCGAGTTGGTAAAGCTCCTGGGTTTCGGCTGCCTTTAAGGTCATCGGTTTCTCTAGTAGCAGATGTTTGCCTGCTTCTAGAACCATTTTCGCCATTTCGTAGTGCAGAAACGGGGGAGTACAGATGCTAACCGCTTCTACTTCCGGTAAAGCTAGGATGTCTTCTATGCGATCGCATCCATGGGGAATATCATATTGGTTTGCGATCGCATTTGCCTGATCCGGGTCGCGGTGATAGACAGCCACCACTTCCGTTCGGGAATGAGCGTTAAAGCCAGGGATATGGATTTTTTGTCCAAATCCAGTTCCAACTACCGCCACACCAATTGTCGGTAGCTGTTCAGTTGCACCTGTTGCAGAAAACTCAGCCATTGTAGACTATCTCGTGACTTATATTAGGGACTTATCGTAAAAATCGCAGGGTAAACGGATAACGGTAATGCCTACCATATTGAGCAGCGATTGAGGCCATAGTCACCAGCAGTGAATCAATGATTCCCAGGATACTAGCTATACACCATAACCAGAATTCTATGAGTTTAAACAGCTCCAACCAAGAGTCAGGGTCAAAATCTTTTATTGCACCAATTAGGATGAAAAACGCCCAGGCAAAGGCAGTAAATATGGTCAGGATAATGGTAGCGTAAAGGGTAATCGAGATTTGAAAATTAATAGATTCTTTACCGTGAACCTTTACAAAGCGGTATTTATTTCTCTTGTTTAACCAGATCATCAACGGGCCTGCCAGGTTAGCCAAAGGGATAGGTAGACCCATAATCAATAGGGGAATCCATAGCAGGGAGGATAGATGACACAGCATCCCCCAGATTCGAGCTTTCCTATCGTTCCGTGGCACTGTTACTTGATCCATAAAACTGACCCAAAACCGACATTACATCCCATGACTTTGCTCAAGAGTCTGGTTAAGCCATTATATTGTTTCACCGCCGTTGTTTTTAACTGCTTCAACCCAGGTAATTACCTGTTTAGCCAGATGAGTACCATCTAAGCGGTCAATTTCCCGGATGCCAGTAGGACTGGTGACATTAACTTCGGTGAGGTAGCCGCCGATAACGTCTATGCCTACAAAATATAAGCCATCTTGCTGCAGTTTTGGCTTGAGCAGGGAACAGATTTCTTCCTCTCGGGGAGTAATTTCCGTAGCCGCTACTCGACCACCCACAGCCATGTTACCCCGAAATTCCTTACCTGTGGGAATGCGATTTACTGCTCCAATCGGTTCACCATTCAAGAGGATAATCCGCTTATCTCCATCTTTCGCCGCAGGCAGATAAGCCTGAACCATCACTGGCTCACTACCCTGTTTAGTGCTAATTTCCACCAAGGAGTTAAAATTGCGATCGCTTGGCTGTAGAAATATAATCCCCTCACCAGCTTTGCCTCCCAGAGGTTTCAGTACTGCTGTCTCTTTTTCCTCCAGGAATTGCCGAATCACCGATTTATCCTGACTGACAATTGTCTGTGGCATCACCTCCTGAAACTGGAGGGCATACATTTTTTCGTTAGCTGTCCTGATGCCAGTTGGTGAATTAATCACCAACGTTTTATCTGGATTGATGTAGTCTAAGATATAGGTCGCATACAGGTAAGGTATAGTAACAGGCGGGTCTGTCCGCATCCAGACAGCATCCATCTCCTCTAGAGGTTTCAACAGAGCCTTACCAGTCTGGTACCACTGCTCGATGACGACCCAATGCCCGTCATCGAGTTTGGCTGGAGTTAGTTGCACAGGTTCTAGAAGCCCCCAAGCCTGACCCTGAATAACACTCAATTGTTGAGCCTGAGTGACCCAAACCTGATGACCTAATTCCTGTGCGGCTTCCATCAGCGCCACACTAGTATCATGACCGGGATCAAGTTTCGGGAGAGGGTCTATTATAAACGCAAATTTCACTGTTGAATTCCCCTGTCAGCCAATTACCCTATGCTACAGCAATCCTATTTGATTGGGTAACATACTGATCAAGATCTTGAACGGGGAACCGGTAACAGCGATTAAGGCAGATTAAGACAAAAGGCAAAAGGCAATAATAAATAAAGCCTTAAGGGAATCATGTCCCCCCCTTATTAAGCTCACAGGGGTAGGTTTTTAACAAAGACGTGAGGTGTGGGGTGTGGGGTGTGGGGTGTGGGGTGTGGGGGATAAGACAATATACTTAATTTGTCGTTGTCTTGATCCCAAGCGCGAGTGGGGGAAACCCCCGCAGGTCGGGCTTTGGTGCGCTGATCGAATCTAATTATTAAATCTTGATTGTCGCACCATTAGCATCGCTTTCTTATGCCCCACACCCGGTCACCCTACCCCCTACACCCCACACCTGAGGTCAAAGTAAAAAACCTACCCTTATGAGCCCTTAATAAGGGGGGTTAGGGGGGATCCTTACTCATAAGTGGGATCAACGCTATATAAACCGGATGAGATTATCACCTTTAGGATCCTATCCGTGTAGTGTTGACATCTCCCCCGGTTAAAACACGGGGGATTCTCAAAGGATGTTACGCGGTAGGGTAAACCCGTACCGCTTCACCCTTATGTCGATATAATTTAGACAGGTTAGTGAACAAATTATATCGATGTGGAACTGTCAAAATCCCGCTACCCACCTTGGCCAGGTCGATTGGCTGTGTGGTTACTTTACGGAGTATGTTAGCAGCGCCGTTCAAATCGGCGTTAATTAACTTTCCGGAGGCAGTCCTGTACAACCCACGCCTAACTCTTTTTCCTGAAGGGATCCATCCGCTGGGTTTTGCACCATGTTTTGGTAATGAATCACCGTCCAAGAAAGACGCTTTGCTTGTATAGGATTCTTCAGTGACAATCAGATTTATTCCATATTCAGGACAAAGCTGCTTTAACCTTTCAATTAGTCGCTTAGTAGGAATGGGGACAAACTGTTGGTTTCCTTTCTTTCCCATGTTAGAAAGGCTTTTCTGTCCTTCGTTCCAACCAAAAACCAAATTACCTATTCCATCATTTAGGCAACGATTAACGAGGAATCTAGCCGCTTTATTTATGGCGTCCCGCATCTGATTATTCCGCTTCAACTGAATTTTATCCAGATGGGAGTCCCAGTACTTTTCCGACTTTCCTGACTTATACTTAGCTACAAGGCGACAGTAACCTTGGTTCATTGACTTAAGCTTTCGACCGTCAATAATAAAGCTCTTTCCTAAGGTCGAAACGCAGGTTAGCCAGTTATCGCCACCATGGTCTATTCCAATCGCGTTAGAGTAATCAAGATTTGGATTATCAGTTACTGGTTGCTTTCTATCATCAATAACCCAATCTATCCATAGCTGTCCGTAGTAAGGACGAACGGTAACCTCTTTCACCCAATCAGGATCAATGAAATCTGGAGGAGATAATGCTATTTGAACTAATAATTCAGGCTTGCTTTCCTTGCTAACGGAGGGGTGAAACAAACCTTCTTTGTATATGAGGGCTTGCCGAGGGAAAGTCACCGCAGCAAAACCTCCAGACTTTCTATAGCGAGGGAACCTAGGTCTATCTACTTTTCCTTGGTAGTACAAACCCACTAGTTTGTTATAGCTAGAGTACGCTTCCCCTACAGTTTTTAAAGTTTGCTGTGCAGATTGAGCCGCCATCGCCTTATAGTGGGGCGACATTTTTAGAGCTTTGTCTATTTCAGGGTATTTAGTCGTACATTTGTAGGTTTTCCACCCTGCCCTTAGCTCATCTCCACGCCAGTAGGTAGTATAAGCTTTTTGTTCCTCAAGCCACTTGTAGTGTTTTTGTTTTGCATAGTAAACAGCGCAATTAAACAGGCTGTTAGCTTGCTGGCACTGAAACTCCCAGAACACTTTCTCTTCGTTTGAAAAGTTAGCTTTTATTGGTATCGTCTTGTACATTTGACAACCTCGACCCTTTTTTTATCAAACTACTAGTGTATACGTATGGTCTAGTAATTTCAAACAAAAACAGATCTAAATCTCAAAAAAGAATGAGAGGAATTCCTGTCTACTATGACGAGAGCAAAAAAACACACACTATCATGTTCACAGATACTGTGTGGAAGTGGTTGCAGCTTTCCGCGAAGGACTCAAACACCAGTGCCGGAGAGCTTATAGAACCTTGGGTTAGAAGCCAAATAGAGGACACGACTGGATAAATCCAGTCTCTCTTTTTCATCCCCCGGCTAAAGCACGGGGGTTCTCAAATTTCAGGAAGTTTTGATAGTGATCTAGTCGTGGGGTGTTCTTTTCCGTTGTGCTTTCCAAAGACTAGATGGTTACTCACCTCATAGTTAGCTTGCCTTGAGCAGGTTGTCTAACTTACCCTGAAATTCCAGAGTGTGAAGCTCATCACAGCCACCGATATGCTGGTCATTGATAAAAATCTGTGGTAATGAGCGTGCTCCATTTGCCCTTTGAGCCATCTTCGCCCGTGCCTGGTTATCACCATCAATAGAGTATTCAGTAAATTCAACTCCCTTCTTGTTTAGTAGACCTTTAGCACGGATACAGAAGG
This sequence comes from Moorena sp. SIO3I6, assembly GCF_010672095.1. Taxonomy (NCBI): domain Bacteria; kingdom Bacillati; phylum Cyanobacteriota; class Cyanophyceae; order Coleofasciculales; family Coleofasciculaceae; genus Moorena; species Moorena sp. SIO3I6. The sequence goes on from NZ_JAAHHU010000017.1 coordinate 27,410, forward strand.
GGCAACTGCTCCAGGTGTAGATTTCAACGTTTGCGCTCATGCTTGGCGATAGTTTGTTAAGTAATGTTTCTTAAATTTTACCTTGGGGTTTAGCTTGGTGCAGATTCTTGAGGATTGGGCTACGTTACTTAGGCTAATAGGGGTCAAGGCTCAGTAAAGTAATGCCAAATCATAGACAGCCCAGCTCCTGATTACCTCAAGGCTGGGCTGTCTATTAGTTATAAGCGTTTGTTATATCTAGGGTCTTTATATAAGCTGACCCCATTTAAAAGGTTGGTCATATATAGGGTCTTTATATAAGCTGACCCTCTTTCCAACTGTTATCTATTGTGTCAGACAAATTTTGGTTTAGTAATTTTTATAATATTTTCTTTATATTTCAGTTTATGTTGATTTGTCAGGTTTGTTGAAGTTTTGTTGCATGGTGGTCAGGGAAACCCCTAAGGCTTGAGAGAACCACACTTCTAAATCACGCATTGGGTATAAAGACTTGCTCATCGCTGGGTCCCGTATTGGTTCTACAAGAATGGTGAACATTCCCAGTCGATTCCCAGCTAAGACATCAGTGAATAAGCGATCGCCTACCATTGCCACTTGGTCTATAGGTAGGTTCATCGCATCTACAGCTATTTTCAGCTTGCGTCGCGAAGGTTTGCGAGCTCCATATATGTAAGGCAAATCTAGGGAGGAAGCAATACGGCTAATGCGATGTTCACTGAGGTTATTACTGACCAGCCACAGGGAAACCATCGCTCTAGTTTGCTCTACCCACCGTTCAATTTCCTGAGAAACACGGGATTTCGTCACTGGTATTAAAGTCTGGTCAACATCCAAAACTAGACCTGACAGCTGATATTGCTGGAGAATATCTGGTGTCAGGTCTAAGATGGAGCCACCAAGGATTAAGTCAGGTTGTAACTTTGAGACCCAAGACATATTTAGTTAACTGATAAATTGAAAGTCGGTAACTCCTAGGGCGTAACTTTCCCCCGCACGGTCGGTAGCTGAGTAGGTCAATACCCAGTTTTTTGAGACCCTTATCCCCTAATATTAACATTGTCGAAAATTCATCCCCGACCTAAGAGGACGGGGTATTCTTTTCTCTCAACCTCCCCAGTAGATAAAGCTTTTGTGATCACTGGTTGTTGTAGTTTATTGTTTGGCTCGCCGTTCTCTACGGATGGCATTTTTAGCTGCTTCGTGTTCTGTTAGGGTTTTGCTAAAAACATGAGTGCCATCGTAACGAGCCACAAAAAACAGGTATTCGGTGTCTTCGGGATCAAGGGTTGCTTTCAAACTCCCTATTCCAGGACTGGCAATCGGGGTCGGCGGTAATCCTGGGTTGAGATAGGTATTGTAAGGGGAGGGTTGCCGCACTTGCTTGTAGGTTAGGGGCTGATCAGCAGTTTGTCGAATCCCCAATCCATATTCAACGGTGGGATCCGTTTCTAATCTCATCCCTCGCCGCAACCGTTCAGTAAAGACACCAGCAATGCGATCGCGTTCTTCAGCAACTACCGCTTCCTTCTCGACAATGCTCCCTAATGTTACCCAATCATTGATACTAAGCTGGGTTTTGTCCTGACCTTTTTGGTATACTGGTAAAGCTACCTGTTCAAATCGATTAAGCATTTGTTGGATGACTGTTTGTGGCGAGATGCCATCACTGGGTAACTTATAGGTATCTGGGTATAAATAACCTTCGAGATGAGGCAGCTCACTGGGCAACCAAGGATACTTATCCCAGGGGATTTTGCTACTAGCAGCGATAAAGTCATCAGCCGAGAAAAATCCTAGGGATTCAAAATAATCCGCCATTTGCTGAATCGACCACCCTTCCGGTATGGTGAAAGACAGCTGCATCACCTTCCCTTTCCAAATGGTTTCGGCGATTTTGGTCAGGGGTTGAGTTGGTGATAGTTCGTAAGTTCCAGCTTTAAACTCACCATCTCGGTCTACCAGCTGCCGCCAATGAGTCCACAGTTTCCAAGCATCGGCTGAGCGAATTAAACCAGAAGCTTCCAGATCTCTGCCTATTTGCTGACCTGGGGTTCCTGGGGGAATCTCGATTTTTACGAGGGTTGGAGCGACATCTTCGGCAGATTGTGCTTTAACGGGTGGGGATACCACCCAACTCCACCACTCCCAACCCTGCCATGCACAAATACCAAGGGTCGCTGGCAATAGAACGAAATAAAAAAACCTATTGGAGATGCTTTTGAGAGTTTTCATACTCTAATACACCAAAACATTAGTTTCCCCTGAATCGTTTAAGGGGTCAACCCGAGTTCAAGTCTCCTACTCGAGATCATCGAATAGCAGTTCTTCGAGCATTGGCTGAACTTGTTTAATTTCCTGTGTAGACAGTAACTCGGGTTGACCAGATTGGTTCGAGCGAGCAAAAAACAGGAGTGGCTCTACAGGCGTATAGATTCCATACTCTTGTTCTTTGTAATAAAAGCTCGCTAGCTCCTGTAGTTCCTCTGCTTCCATCGGAACATTATCGTCTTCAATTTCCAGGGTGAGAATGTCGTCTTCGTCCACTGGTGGCAACTCACCAGCAACAGTTAAGGTAAAAGCGGTGCGCTTGAGCTGAAGATTTTGCTCTGCCAGAACAGCTTGGGCGTCAGGGAATATCAAGTCAAGCTCAGCTTCATCTTCAACTAGAGAGGCATCAGCTAAGTCTTCATCATCATCCTCATCCCAAGCAACAATTTCTATGGGTGAGTCCACAGGTAACAGCAGAAGGTATTCACAACCCTCCAGCTCTAGGGAATGCTCAATGTAACATTCGAGAGTTTTACCGTTAGCGTCCTTCAGCGTAATGTCCCCTTTTGGAGATTCCCCATTTTCTTGGGGGGATTGAGATGAAAACATGGCACTTAATGTGTCTATTAGTGGTCAAGTGGTCGTGGAAAGAAATCCAACCTCCCTTTTGACAGTACGCTTTGACAGTACGCGACAGTACGCGACAGTAAGCTCAAGTGTAGACTGCTTCCCATCAGGATAGCACCAAAACCAACGAGGATAGTTCCAGCAGTTGTCTTTGAATGGGTTTGTCTATACTATTTCTACAATGATCGGCTTTCTATGAGCCTAAGCATTAGTTAACTATGGTATAGCTAAAAATTGCACATTCTTCAATCATAGCGAACGCGCCCCGCGTGACCTACGGTCAATCAGTTGTAAAAAAGTGTTGTTAGCAACCTATAAGTATAACTAATCAGTGGGACTTGACATTAGCATAAAAATGTGTTTGTCTAGGAAATCAGCTCAGCCAAAATGTTTTAGTGCCATGGGTTGCACCTCAAGTAGCGTGACCTACGGTCAATGCTCTTAAGGCCAAAGGCCACGCTACGCGAACAGAGTCGCTATCGGATGCTCTTAAGGCCAAAGGCCACGCTACGCGAACAGAGCCGCTACGGGAACGCATAATTAGCACTAGCAACCCCCTATCTTATAGCAGGAGTCCTCAATTTTGTAACAAATTATACTTAATTTCCCCGTAAACGGCTAGAGCTGTGATCCTGAGCAAGTATGAATTAGTAACTATAAACTATAAAGGATTAAAATCTAAGGGTGTTATTCTTAACAATACTCAGCACTATATTCAAGTTAATTAACAGAACTAACGACCCATAATTCGCTGCCGTCCAATTCTCAAGTACTCCCAAACTGGAAATTGATAAAATTCCATCACCAACCAGACAACGATTGCCAGATGGCATAAAAACGTTAACCCTACCCAAGCAGCTGGAAGCCAAGATACAGGACTATCTGGGGCAGGGGGAAACATATAAACGGCTGCCCCAATTAAGGTCGTTGGACAAACTACAAATGCCAAGGCTAATAACCAATTCACCCATCCCCATTCAACCCCCTCTAGATGCGCCCCTGTCCACTTTTTGCCATTCCAGTGCCAGGTCATTGGGGGCTGCCGATCGGTTATTTTGAGGATTTGCCTTTCGAGATCAGCAGTGAAAATGTGGCGGCACTCGTGACAGGCAAAAGCTTCCATTAACGATAAATTTTGAATCTGACCGACACGACAGACTGGGCAGGGGTAGACTCCCTGATAGTTCAAAGCCTTATACTTCACATTCACAGGTTGGGATGATTGTTTGGACATTTGTAGTCAGTCTAATCCTTTATTTTATCTCTTGGCAATCACCCAAACGGCATGGATAATACCTGGAATGTAACCCAATAGGGTTAAAAGGATATTTATCCAAAAGGGCCAGCCAAAACCCACTTGCAAAAATACTCCCAGTGGTGGCACGAAAATAGCACATAAAATCCGAATTAAATCCATTCTGGTATACCTTTGGTGTTTGTTACGACAAGGCTGATTGGCTTAAGCACTGCGACGCGCGTACTCACTTCCATTGTGCCAAATTATTCTAGTCTTAGAGCCGGGTTACCGGACCTATAATCCCTGTTTTGTGTTCGGTTAGGCCGCCCGTCCCTAGTAAACAGTTTAATCCTGATATTGATTAGCAGTCACCCATACAGCATGGAGTATGGCAGGCACTACACCATATTTGGGAAAACCAAGTTGAGTGCCTACAATGAAACCCAATACCATTAACAGAATATTAAGCCAAAAGGACTTGCCAAAACTCACTTGCAAGAACACACCGAGTGGTGGAAGGAAAATGGCACAGATGATCCGGATGAAATACATTATTGTTGTACCTCGATTACTGCTCTTAGTTAATTCCCTGGTAATTTCCTCTGAATCCGGAATTTCCTAGCTAAGATGCCAGCAATGGAGATTAGTTCCCCCTTTGTAAGGGTTATGACACCTATGAATGACTGCCAGTTCCTAGCTCTGTCTCTAAGGTCAGGGAAAAACATGCTGCTAGGCCACAAGCCTTTAAAACCAGGCAGTTCCTAGTCAGTAATAGGTAATCTCTAATTGCTAATGGTGATTACTCAAGGGTCTATTACCGATTAGCTATACCTATTACCCATGACCGAAAAAACCTTCCAAAAATCTTTTCGCCCTTAGGAGCAGTTATTTACAATGTCTTATCAACAAGAGAAACAGGTTGCGATTGAGGCAGCCTTAGCCGCTGCCAAAATTTGTGAGCAAGTCCGGAGTGAACGGGTGACTGAAGCTATGGAAAAAAGTGACAAAAGCCCTGTCACTGTTGCCGATTATGGTTCCCAGGCAGTGATTTGCCGCTTACTTGGCCAAGCTTTTCCTAATGTTCCAGTAGTGGGTGAAGAAGATGCTGCTGATTTGGTGGAACCAACCATGGCGAATCAGTTGGCACAGGTAACTAGTTATGTGCAATCTGTAACTAATGATGCTACTCCTGAGGCAGTGGTTAGTTGGATTAATCGAGGCAATGGTGAGATTGGACCTCGCTACTGGACCTTAGACCCGATTGATGGCACCAAAGGGTTTCTGCGTAATGATCAATATGCTGTCGCCTTGGCTTTGGTAGAACAAGGTGAAGTGAAAGTAGGAGTGCTAGCTTGCCCAGCTTTACCCGTCAACCTAGCCCAACCAGATGGGGAACGGGGTGTCCTATTTGTGGCAGTACGGGGTCAGGGAGCAACCATGGTACCTATTAGTGGTGGGGAACCCCAATCGATTCAAGTGACTGATGCTGGTAATACAGCAGAACTCCGGTTCGTCGAAAGCGTGGAATCTGGTCATGGTGACCATTCTCGCCAAGATTTTGTAGCTAAGGCGGTGGGAATTACTGCAGATTCCCTGCGGATGGATTCTCAGGCTAAGTATGGTGCGGTTGCCTCTGGTCACGCAGCCCTTTACCTACGTTTACCTTCCTCGAAGTATCCCAACTACCGTGAGAAAATTTGGGACCATGCTGCAGGCACTATTGTTGTGGAGGAAGCTGGTGGGCTTGTTACAGATATGCATGGTAAGCCTCTGAACTTTTCGATCGGTTCTAAGCTAGTTGAAAATCAGGGTGTGGTTGTCAGCAATGGTGTAATCCATGAGACGGTGTTGGCAGCACTGCGGGATACAGCCAAATAGAGACAGCTAAAGCACAGGGCAGATCAGAACCTGGGGCAACGATCCGGCAAGGGAATAGTATTTCTCTTGCCCAATCATCCCTGCGCGTAAACGCGCGGGGAGTTTCATTGACACTTATGGGTTTATTAAGTAATTAACCATTGGGCAAGATCTGGGTAAAAGTACCCGATCCAATATCCCCAGTCTAATGATTGGCTAACTGGAGCAGGGATCATCTCTCCTCGAAAATCCAGCAGCTGGACAATAATTAAGTAAGCGATCGCTAGCAATATCGATATAGCTCCAGTTATAATAGCGACTATTTTTCCGCGTTCCATAAGTCTTCTATCAAATCACAGCACGGTTGTTACAGAGCTTTCTATTCCCAAAATCTAATCCTACTATGGACGTGCATCACCAGGAGGCTCTATGAAACGGTCACGTTTGAAATTCTCCCGCTACTATCCTTTATGGCGCCAGCAATTGCGTCAGCGTACCAGACGACAAATCCTACTAGCGTCTAGTGTGGGATTGAGCCTACTGCTGATCTCGATCACCATTTTAGTGTTGATTGATCGCAAGAACCCGCTAGGATTAACGAATTGGGTAGTGTTGCTGCCCCAGCAAATCATGGGGCGCAGAAATCCCAAGGACACTACAGTCCTAAAACTAGCATCCCAATCCCCCGAGGAGCGGATGGCACAACTCGAAGCGATCGCAATTGGACCAAAATCCCTCAATCGTGGCCGTGCTCGTTACCTATTGGCGGTTGATGCCATAGCTGGGCAGCAGGGCAGGGAGGCACTGCGTTGGTTAGATAAGTTAGAGTGGGAATATCCAGTAATAGCCGGACATATTGTGCTCAAACGAGCACAGGCTTACCAACTCACTGGGGACAAAGCTCAAGCCCAAGAAGCTTGGCAGGAGTTGCTCCAACGCTATGGTAATCAGCCAGTGGCAGCTGAAGCGTTGTATGCCTTCTTGTCAGATGATTCACCCTACCGCAAACCAGAACAGGAATCTATTGCTCCGAAATATGCCAGAATCACCTCGACTTCTGAGCAGCCGTGGTTAGCAAAAATACAGCAGATGTATGACTTCTCTGCCGAAGAGGCAAAATACTGGGAACGAGCACTGAAAAAATATCCTTCTCATCCTCGCATCATTGAATTAATCCAGCAAAAGCTCAAGGATCAGCCCAATCAACCTGAACTGATGCTGTTATTAGCCAGGTATACCTTTGACCAACCAGGGGTTACCCTAGTGCTAGATAAACTAGTGAGTAACTACGGCAAATCTGTCGATGAGAAAAATCGTGCTATAATCCAGCCCCAAGATTGGGAAGCGATCGCATTAGCCTATTGGAAAGACCGCAAATATGCTCAAGCCAGTGCTGCTTATGCCAATGCTAAACCAATACCTAAGCATACTTACCTAGGGGCTAGAGCACTTCAGTATGCTCAAAAGCCCAAAGCAGCGAAAGTGGCTTATAAAAAGATGGTTGAGGAATTTCCCAATGCCAAAGAAACCGCTTTGGCTTATCTCCAACTCGCTGCACTAGAACCACCCATTGACAAGATACCGTATTTCGACCAAGTTATCGATCGCTTTCCCGACCGAGCTGCTGAGGCACTTTTGGCCAAAGCCAAAACTCTCGAACAACTCAAAAGTCCCAACGCTGCTGAGCAAGCCTATCAATTGTTAATCGACAACTATAGCAATTCTGATGCGGCAGCGGACTATCGCTGGCAGATGGCTCAAGAGGCTGCACAAAATGGAGACATCCTGACAGCTTGGCATAACGTTCAGCCTATCCTTAAGGATAATCCCCACAGTCTGATCGCCCGTAGAGCAGGGTTTTGGTCGGGAAAATGGGCAACTCAGCTAGGACGGAAGCAGGAAGCCGAAGCAGCGTTTAAGCAGGTGATTACCAACCATATTCAATCTTACTATGCTTGGCGCTCAGCGGTACAGTTGGGTTGGGATGTGGGAGACTTTAGCACACTGCGCCAGTCATCCCTTACTGTAAACTGGCCAACGGTGCGACCCGAGTTACCTGTGGGCTCAGCAGCTTTGAAGGAATTGTATCAGCTTGGTCAAGACCAGGATGCTTGGAGCCTATGGCAAGGGGAATTTCAAACTCGCCTCAAGCCCACTGTGCCACAACAGTTTACTGATGGCTTGTTCAGGCTGGCGATGGGAGAATACCTAAAAGGAATTTCCCTGGTAGAGACCCTCGAAGACCGAGAAACATCCCAAGAACAGGAGCAGTATCAGAAAATCAGGAAAAAACCGGCTTACTGGCAAGCCCTCTATCCCTTTCCCTATATAGAGATAATCGAAACTGAGTCAAAACAGCGTAACATTAATCCTCTACTGGTTATATCCTTAATGCGTCAAGAGTCTCGATTTGAGGCAAACATTACATCAGTTGCTGGTGCCATGGGCTTAATGCAAATGTTGCCCAGTACTGCAGCTTGGGTAGGGAAATCCATCAATTTTAACGACTATAAACTCGATAATCCCAACGATAATATTAAACTAGGAACCTGGTTTCTCGCCCATAGCCATCGCGTGTATGAGGATAACTCCGCATTCGCCATTGCTAGTTACAATGCTGGTCAAGGTAATGTAGGGAAATGGCTAAAGGGAAATGAACCCATTGATTTAGATGAATTTGTGGAAACTATACCCTTTAGTGAAACCAGAAACTATGTCAAGCAAGTTTTGGGTAATTACTGGAATTACTTACGCTTATACAATCCTGAGGTTGGTCAGGAGTTAGTAGACTTTTTTGCTCAAGAGTGATCCAGCAAGACTGACCTTGACACTCCCCGGTCTAAAGACGCGGGGATTCTTCTCTCAACGACTCGGCTTGCTGAACCTGATTCGCCGTAGGCGACGCTTCGCGAACGGAATCAAGAACAGTAGAGGCCAAAATTAAACTAAGCCGGTGAGTCGCCCCACCGACTCGTCTTCAAAACCGTACGTGATACTTTCGCATCATACGGCTCCTCATCAAACGGAACCATTGTCATTGGTACCTTCTAGAATGGGTTTTCGCATAGAGATCTGCTTTTTCGGCGCTATCGACTGCATTGTCAAGTTTCTCTTGTAAATCTGGCGGCATCTCCACAACCTCTATTTGTACTCTGTCTACTACAGCACTTGATGGGGCACTAGGATCACAAAGGATTACAACTTGCCAGAAATAGTCTTTGCCCACTAAGAGCCCTGGTTCACCTTCTGGAAAGGGGGATAGGGTCATAATCCCTGGTGAACTCTGCAATGACATGCTATGGACTTCTGTGAAGTTACCATCTGAGCCACGGCTGTAGATCGTGAATTTCAGCTCTAAGGATTTGGAGTCAGGCACAAACCAAGCAAATGTTGGATGGGTAGAAGTGGTTCGCCCAACATAATTTTGAGAGGCAAGAACCGTTAACGGTATATCTCCTCCATCACACCCCCTAGTCGTTCCCGAATTCGTTCTGGTCTCTTTATCGGGAGTTTTTTGATCCTCAGGAGGCTTATACTCAGCTCTAGCTACAACTGCCGGAGTTGCCACCAGCGCTAAACTCAAGACACAACCAGTTACTACTCTAACGTTAATGGGTTTGTTAAAAAGCCCCACAATTTCAGCCATCATAATATTGATTGAGTAGACGCTTATTTAATTAAGACCATACTACGAATAGGGTAGCCATGACTGGATGCTTGCTACCAACTTTATGAAAAATATCAGAGAAATGGATAACTTAGTTTGGTAATCTTAATTGCTGAAAACTACACAGCTAAAGGCGTTTATATTTGAGTTGTGAACATATTTCCAAAGGCCAAGAGGCAAAAGGCAAGAGGAATCCCCCCTAACCCCCCTTAGTAAGGGGGGCAGGCAAGAGGGGAAAGATATCCGGAGTTTTATTGTCCAAAAAAAAAAGACATCCTAGGTTTACGTCTCATTTATAAAGCCTATATAACAAAACAAAAACACAAGCTCAAAAATCCATTAGCTCGTAGGGTGCGTTAGGGACGGGCTCGCCCTTATTTTTAACTTCGTAGCCAGGGTTGAGATAGCCCGTCCCGTAACGCACCACCAAAAGCCTCTGATTTGGCGTTGCTTAATAATGGAATGATTTTAATAGTTTTCTGGAATGGGCATCTTGCGTGGAACTGGCATCTTGTGTAGAACTGGCATCTTGCCAGTTTCATGCTTATTTCCTTGCGGGCAGGATGCCCACTCTACTCCTATTCATTCCTAAATTCAGCAACGCCTCTGATTTTTCATCTCGAGCGCCAGAGTTGAGATAGTCCGCCCTGTAACGCACCACCAAAATGCTCGCTGTATAACTCATAGTTATGAACAACGTTGTACTAGTTTAAAATTAGCATTTGCGTAGCGTATATTTCAGAATATCGCTGATTTTTTATTAATCCTAAAACCCCCCAAAAAAAAATTCTAAAAACCCTTGACAAATTCAGTTATAATCATTACAATAATCATTGTATAAACACAATGAGTTCACTTTTTTATCCATGTCACGAAAATTTCGCCAAAACTTCAAGAAACAACCTGCTCAGCACACCTTGAAAGGGTCTCGTGAAGCAGTAATTTATAGTATGCAAATGCTTTATTCACTAGGCTATGCCGAGATTGCGGAATGGACTCCTCTGGAGCCGACCGACGTTCCCGGGGAAGTGATGACGACAATAACTAAGTATTGGCTGTTGCCGTAACACCTTGTCTTGATGCAGTCGCTCATGGGGGAAACCCCCAAGACCGCGCTGCATCGCTAAATTTCTGGGGGGGTTTCCCCCCCTAGCAAAGGTCAATCAGATCGAATCACATCAGGTTCCGTTTGGGAACTCAGTGACATAGCGATTTCAAGGAACTTATTGTGGAGTTGAAATAGCCGTGGATAGTATTTCTACGGCTATTTTTTTTATTTTTGATACTTATAGAAAAAGAGAATTGAGAATTGAGAATCGGGGAACGGGAATCGGGAATCGGGAATCGGGAATCGGGAATCGGGAATTGGGAATTGGGAATCGGGAATTGGGCTCTCCATGAGCGACTGCATCAAGAAATCATAAAAGTTCCTCTGGTCAGGAAAATTTGGAGAGACTTTAGATTTATTTAGTTTGAGCCGGTGGTGCGTTACGGGGTGGGCTATTTCAACGCTGGCAAAGAGGCGGAAAATCAGGGCAATCCCACCCCTAACGCACCCTACGAAAATTTACTTTAGATTTATTTAGGGGCTTATTCCCAGATCCGCTGTTCCCGATTCCCGATTCCCGATTCCCGATTCCCGACTTCTGCAAGAAGTCTATTTTAGAATTTTTTGATATATTTCAAACCTTTCAAAAAAAGAGTTTTCAAGCCATAGCTAACTTTGGCGATACTCCAGTTACGACCTGCTAGAGGCCAGGTTAACTCGCACAGAGTTCCTTGGGGAGAAAGGGGCTCTCGCTTAAATGTTCCTCCTAGTTGTTTCGCCAGATTTTTACATTGCTTTGTTCCTCGGTTTTCAGAGGATGAACAGATACCAGAGCCATTATCTTTAAGACTCAGAGTGTACCATTCATCATGTAGCTTACCAATGGCACTAATACGAGTTACTCCTTTAGCATGTTTCCCGACATTGCACAAAGCTTCTTCCAGAAACTGGCAGAGTTTTCGCTTTTGCTCAATAGTTAAATATTGTTCCGGTATCGGCTCAAATTTAAGAACTTTAAGCTTGAGGGTCTCAAAACAAGGAAGATTCCGTTCCAGGGTATCTCTACAGACTTCATAGAACAGCTTATGGATTGGAGGATTCAATGACAGTTTTAGGTTACTTCCTAGACGGATAGTTTCTTCTTGAGTCGGAGTTTCTTGTTTGAGGTATTCTGAAATCTCCCATATGTCATCCTTGATAGTTTTAAGTTTCAACAGCAATTCGTCTTGTGGCAAATCCTGGTTTTGAATGCGGGTAATAATGTAGGCTAGTGTTTGCATTGGACCATTATGAATGAGATTAAATGTTTCCTCGATAGTCCCTTGGCGCACATTGATCTGAGACCTCAAAGCCTGGTCATAGTGATAGAAAGCAGGAAATAGTAAACTATTTATGACTAAAATTAACAACGCTGGTGCTACTGGAATCCACCAGCCCCAAACTAGGAACACATAACCAACTCCAACTAGTGCGAAGCTGGCAACCCCAACACCAAACAGATTTTTGAATGGGGATTGAGTGAGCCGACCAAGACCCATGGCCAGAAAACCCCAACCTAAAATCCATAGATATTCCCAGGGATCTGACCAAGTTCTTAAAAGCGATCGCTTATCCAGAACGGCACTGAGAATTTGACTAGTAGCATGGGCATGAAATTCCACCCCATAGATTTCTCCAGGAGGGTTCAAACCCTTGATGGCAGTGGTATTGACAGTGTCTTTGATGCTGGGAGTAGTGACTCCAACAATAACAATGCGATCGCGAATCCAACTTGAATTAAATTGCCCTGTTTCGATATCCCTGACAGATAAGCGTCTAAACGGTTTGCGACCACTGCGAAAATTGAGCAGCACTTGAACTCCAAAGTGATCAGTGCCCACATATCCACCGGAATTGGTCAAAAAGCGAGGTAGCTCAGTCTCACCAAAGCGCATAGTAAGGCGATCGTGAATGCCATTTTCAAGTTCAATCTTTTCCTTCTCAGCACCCAAATAAGCTTTCGCCAGCAGTAAAGCCAGGGAGAATACATATTCTCTCCTAGTTTCATCCCTATACATCCCAAGAATACTGCGCCTGAGCTTGCTATCTTGATCTGGAATAACATCTGAGAAACCAATCCGTTCCGGGGGAAATCCGGGTGGTGGCTTAATTTTAGTTGGTAATACTTTTTCAATGGCAATCAGATTCTTGATATCCTCAAAGGCTTCAACCAGTTGCTCGTGACCTGGCTCAACTGGTAGATCCCGAACAATATCAAGACCAATTGCTCTGGGTTTGTAGGTTTGCAATCTCCGCAGCAGCCTTGCAATGTCTTGATCTGGTATTGGATAGCTTTCTACATCCTGGATATCCTTTTCATCAATTCCAACAATAACAACCCGTTCATCCATAGGTTCAGAAGGACGCAGGCGCAGAAAGGTATCGAGGGTGATCCACTCACTAAATTGAAGTGACCCATTGAGACGGGCGAACATTACCAGTCCAATCACTGCAATTCCTGGCAGTTCTCCTCCACGCCAGGTAGCAATTTTGTGTTTTATTTTTGGCCAAATACTTAGCAACAACAGTTTTTACCCTTGCTTAATTTACAGCGTTTTTAAGATAGCGCTTTGCGACTTTGTTAAGTATATTTTATGGTTTTTTAGGAAACAGGTAACAGGGAATAGGGAATAGAACAGTTGGCATCTAACCTAAGTTATTTATTATTGTAAATTAAGAAGTGGACTTTATCTTTTTTGCCTCATTTTAATAATTAACTTATCGGCAAATCGCTATAACTATGAGGTACACAGGATTTTTTCCCTATTCCCTATTCCCTATTCCCTATTCCCTATTCCCTATTCCCTATTCCCTATTCCCTATTCCCTATTCCCTGTTCCCTATTCCCTGTTCCCTGTTCCCTGTTCCCTATTCCCTGTTCCCTGTTCCCTGTTCCCTGTTCCCTAAAACCCAGGAATCTGTACCTCAGCCAATTGAAAACCGCTATATCAATCAATAAACCCTTCTTCTCTGGCTCGCATCTCAGTTTGAATTCGGAGATTCTTCCCGTCTTCAGGATAAACACCCAGAACGTCTCGAATTTTCGTCCAGTAGTGAACCACAGTTCGTTCACTTTTATGCATACGCTCAGCAATTGCCCTATCTTGCAATTCCTCATGAAATGCTAGGGTGAGTACCTCCAGCCACTCTGGCTTGACTTCTCCTTTGAGCATCTTTAGATCTTTTGTATGGGTTAATCCCTGCAATGCCCAGTCAACTCTAGTTAACATAACCTGACCGGAGAAACCCTTATCTACCACCGTGAAACCCCCTTTGTGCTCGTCAATCTCATCCTTAATCCGCACCAGAGCTTTGAGGTAAGTGCTGAGCACCACAAGATTGAGGTTGGGGTACTGCTTCATCACTATCTGCAAAAGTTTAATGCCCGTATCGATTTTAGCTGTATTCTCAGAAGCTTCTGGAATGGAAAGATCTACAATAACAAGGTCAAGCTGAAATCGTTCCAGTTGTTCCAGAGCGCTCTGGAACGTTTGAGCTGTTAGGATTTCCGCTTCTGGATACTTCCGTCGTAGGGTGTCGATTATTCCACCCAGCATCAATTCGTGGTCATCAACCACAAGGAGCTTCAGTTTCCCTGGCTTTGGTAAATCTTGGCTCATCATCAATTCCCTCTATGTTTCCTATTCACCATTGGAACCTATCGTTGCAATTTAGCCAACGAGGTTTTAAGACAGCCAAGTTTTTCCTGTCATCAGTCTTAAATAGGTGTAAGCATTCAGCTATCAGCTATCAGCGATTAGCGCTACCTCACAGGCTAGAAGCCTGTGCCACGCACGCTACTTGAGGTGCTATCAGCTATCAGCTATCAGCCTATGCGCTATGCGCACCCTACGCGAACAGCTTTTGAAGAAAATAGCTGACGGCTGACCGCTGACTGCTGAATGCTTACAAATAGGTAGAACCACTGCTGACTTTTTAGCTTAAAAAGACACAGATAGATAAAGCAATCCCCTTGTCTACCAAGTTGATTGCTGGTTTAAGACAATAACTGGGTAGAATTCAGTCAGTAGGATTGCTGAAAACTACATACAGCGCTACGCGCAAGTCAGAAGTTAGAAGTCAGAAGTCAAAGGTGCGCTTTCCGCATCAAGAATTAAATTCGCCACGGGTCGCACCTAAAAGTAAGCTAGAACCAAACCAAACCCCACCGGTACCAAACCGATGGGGTAGATAAATACCAGTAATTATAATAGAAGAAACTCTTTTGTGCGGGAAGTAGCTCAATCATGACAGTAGCCACCAAACCTGTTGAAACTAATCCGATTGTGCTGAAGATGCCCCCAGCATTGGACATGGATGATGACCAGTTTTTTGAATTTTGTCAGATTAATCGAGATTTACGGATTGAACGCACGTCAGAGGGAGAAATAATTATTATGCCCCCAACAGGCAGTGGAACCGGAGGTCGAAATTTCAGTCTCAATGGTCAGTTGTGGAGTTGGGTAGAACAAGATGGCACAGGCAAGGGTTTTGACTCTTCTGCTGGCTTTAAGCTTCCCAATGGTGCGGAGCGCTCCCCTGATGCCTCTTGGGTAACCTTAGAAAAATGGGAAGCCCTAACACCTCAACAACAGGAAAAATTTGCTCCTCTATGCCCAGATTTTGTGATTGAATTGCGTTCCCCCAGTGATAGCGTCAAAGACCTCAAAGACAAGATGGAAGAGTACATAGACAATGGCGCGAAGTTGGGCTGGTTGATTGACCCCAATAATCGTCGAGTGTATATTTACCGTCCTGGTGGGGAAGTGGAGCAGTTGGACAATCCTGCTACGGTAAAGGGGGATGACTCGGTGCTGCCGGGTTTCGTGCTGAAGCTGGAGAAAATCTGGTAGGGGCAGGAGTTATCACCACCATTGTCACTTGTAAAATTAAGGGTTTCTCCACCCTTCAATAATTCTAATTGCTACATTCAAATATGGGTTATCAAGGAATTCTTCAATTGCTCCTTGACCACCTTCTTTGATAGCATTAACTAGCCTTTCTTTCTTGGTTGGTGTAATGGCTGCACTGACAAAAGCTTCTTGCTGTGCTTCTGTGGCGGTAGGGTTGGTTTTCTCTAGTTGTTGGATTAATTGCTGAATTTCAGCGGCTGCTTCTGCTAGGTTTTGTTTTTGCTCTGAAGAATAATTATTATTGATGTCTCTACCTATATTTTGAGCATGAACGGTATCGGCATCCACTAATCCTCCACCAAACTGAGGATTGTTTAGGTCAAATTTAGAAACTTTCTTAGGGGCTTGTGACATAGTATCTCCTTGATGATTATAGGCTTCTGCATAAAAAATAGGACGCTGAAGTGCTGTTTGGATCATAGTTTCTAGACTCGAAATCCGGCTATCTTTCTCTGTTAAAAGTACCTGCGCCTCGGTTTCTGCGAATGCTTTTGTATTGTTATAAGTTGTGAAATACTCTCTATTCAGCTTAGAGTGGTCTGCATTAGATGCAGTTGCTGCACGAAGTAAGAACTTATCCTTACCTCGCTTCTCCATTGCCACAATCTCCAGTTCAGCATCAGGATTATTTTCAGCTAACTGCTTAAAAGAAATTGCGATCGCACGAGGGTCAACATCCTGATTATGATAGAGGTCTAGAGTATCAACTATGGGTTTAATGAAGTCAGCAAAATCCCCATCTTCAAACTCCTCCTCCCAATTATCCGGCTTACGACGGGGGTTCGGGTTATCTTTAGTGAGTAAGCGCATGAAGACATACCGACATTTCACCCCCTGCAATTGAGTATGACTAGTGATACCCCAATCTTCAATCGTAGCTCCCGTGAGCGTCGCACCCGTTAGATCGGCTTTATCTAATTGAGTTTGTATCAGTTTAGCTCTGGATAAATTAGCATTTTGTAAGTTAGCTCGGTTTAATTATGTTCCACTAAAGCTAGCATCTTGTAGATTAGTTTCCTTTAAATTAATACCTCTTAGATCGAGCCGATCAAAATTTTTATCTTGTCCCTCTCCAGTTATCAACAATTGTCTAATGTTTTCATATTGAAGATATTTTTTTCCGGGTCTAACTCGGTCAAGTTTAATAGTTTCCCTCCAACAAGTACGAGTGATAGTAGCCTCCCTTAAATCTGTACTTTTAAGGATAGCTCCCGTAAAATCAGCATTGGTTAAATCAGCTTTGTAAAAACTGGTTCCTCCTATGGCAGCAAAAGCAATAGCAATAGTGCGAATCCAGACATCTCTGGGGTCCCCCTTTAGAACATGCCAGCCCAGGTAAGTGGCAAGTAAGGCGAAGGCGGAGGCGGAGGCAAAGGCGGAAGCGGAGGCTATTGCAGAGGCTATGGCGAAGGCGGAGGCTATGGCGAAGGCAAAGGCGAAGGCGGAGGCTATTGCGGAGGCTATGGCGAAGGCGGAGGCTATGGCTATGACGGAGGTTACGGCGGAGGCGAAGGCTATTGCGGAGGCTAAGGCTATGGCGGAGGCTATAACTACGGCGGAGGCTACGGTGAAGCCGGAGGCTAAGGCTACGGCTATGGCTATGGCTATGGCTATGGCAAAGGCGGAGGCGGAGGCAAAGGCGGAGGCGGAGGCAAAGGCGGAGGCGGAGGCAAAGGCGGAGGCGGAGGTTATACCTAGACGTTGAATAACAGCAAATAAGGCAATTATTACAACCAGTGTTGTCCAGCCGAAGACTTGTAGTTCTACGTTGCTACCAGAGTAAAATACTAAGGCTACTAACACCCCACCAAATGAGGAAATAATTCCTGATAGTCCTGACGTTATCCAGGAAACCAACAGAAGAACGATTACCCACCGTTTCTGTAATCCTGCCTTGGCCTTACAGAAGTTAGTTCCAGTTAGATTAGCATTCTTAAAATTCGTTCCTCTAATATCCGCTTCACTAAAATCTGCCCCTGAAAGCTCTTTCCCCCGGAATGACTGACCTCTAAGATTTACCCTTTGGAAATCCCGTTCTCCTGCTGCATATTGTTTCAGAACTTCTTCAGCTTTCATCAGCGATAATCATATATAGAAAATGAAATAGAAAGTAGGGAACAAAAATTATCACAATTTATTTTATTTGAAGTAAATTATGTATCGCTTTCTATTATAAATTAAAACCAATAAATCAAGATTCTGGAAATACTTTCGCGAATAACTATGGAGTGGCATCAAAAATAAACTATATAGTGTTGATACACACTCCCTTCACAACCCTGCCGCTGTTCTGCTTTTGTGATCAACTTCGCTGCGCTAAAAGCGATTAGCCCAAAGGGCTACGCTACGCGAACGCACCTATACGAGGGAAGTTTAGTTGTAGTTAGTTATTATAGGACTTACGAAGTTGAGTTGGTTTTGCCCCCCTAACCCCCCAATTTTGGGGGGTTAGGGGGGCAAAGTCCCCCAGAATTGGGGTATTTAGGGGGCTTTGCGTAAGTCCATTATTAGAATAAGCAGTTATTGTCAATACAGTGATAATAATTCTTAATAAACCCCTATTGATTGTGTTTCTTAACTTACAGACTGTTCCAGACAAATATCCAGGGATAGGTTGTTGTAGCTGAAACCGACTTCCACCATTGCGATACTGGGAAGGAGCCGCTAAACGCGATTGGCCGTTGGCCACGCTACGCGATGAAGCAAAGCTTCCGCTAAAAGCGATTAGCCCAAAGGGCTACGCTACGCGAACGCATTAAGTTCTGGATAGGGTGCATCTCCTAAAAGCTGTTTCACCTGATGGTGCGTTACGGTGCGGGCTGTTTCAACAAGGGGCGAAGAAGCGAAAAATCATGGCTCGCCCGCCCCTAACGCACCCTACGCCTTCAACCTTCAAGCTTCTGATGGTGCGTTACGGTGCGGACTATCCCAACCCTGGCGAAGAGGCGAAAAATCATGGCTCGCCCGCCCCTAACGCACCCTACGCCTTCAACCTTCAACCTTCAACCAAAGAAACCTTCAACCTTCAAAGAAACCTTCAACCTAAACACTTCACCCAAGCCTCCCTTACCTCAGGTGAACCATACCAAAGCCCTTTCCTCCTAGGAGAATGTAGCACTTCATCAAGAGTAATATTAGTCGCTCCAGCCAAATGAGCAGCAGCAATGGGAGTAATCCCATCTCCCCAGCAATTCCCTTCTCCACAAGTGAGCTTGTAACTGTTGTAAGCCAACCAACTGCCTAAACGTCGCTTACCATAAATTGCCTTACCAGCAACACAAATATAATTGACATCTTGGTGAAACGCCCCTGGATAGTTATCATTCACAAAATCAAGATTGCGTTTAGTCCAACGTTCCTGACTGAGATGGGGTGTACCCAGAGTCACTAAAGTAGAGATATAGGAATGAGCATTCCATAACCCTACCGAGTCATCAGTAACATCTCCATGAATAGTGTAAGGCTTTTCTCCTAGATATATCCTGGCAATCCAGCCACCAGCAGAGTGACCGATTAAATTAATCTGTGAGGTGTTATGCTTCTCCAACTGCTGTTTAACAGCTTGGTCGATTTTTCGCAAAATTGGCACCACAGAGCGACCACCAAGGGTAGGAAACCAATCCTGTTGGCGTATTGGTACAGTAGTTGCGGCAATCCCTAGCTGTTGTAGTGATTGTTCTAAATCACGGTATTCACTAGCGCTAGCAAAATAGCCCGGTAAAATAACAGTTGGTAATGGCATCGGTAATTTTAATTTAATATAAATTTTATAGATAATTTTAAACTTTTGTGAAACTAGGTACACTTTATGGTATAAGTGTTGGTCCTGGGGATCCTGACCTGATCACCCTCAAAGCACTACGTATATTGAAACAGGCACCAGTAGTAGCCTTTCCTACTGGAGTCCGTGGAAAACCAGGACTGGCTCAACAGATTGTCGCTCAATGGTTGGAGAATCATCAGGTGCAGTTACCCTTGACATTTCCATATGTGCAGGATACCGCTATCTTGACCCAAGCATGGCAAGTTGCTGCTGAGCAAGTCTGGAATTATCTAGGATTAGGGCAAGATGTAGCATTTGTGTGCGAAGGAGATGTGAGCTTTTACAGCACATTTACCTATTTGGCACAGAAGCTACAACAGTTACATCCTCAAAGCCTGATTCAAACTGTACCAGGGGTATCTTCCCCCATGGCTACAGCATCGGTTTTAGGATTACCCTTGACCATTCGTGATCAGCGGCTGGTGGTGCTACCAGCTCTCTATAATGTGGAGGAACTGGAAAAGGTTTTGGATTGGGCAGATGTAGTAGTCTTGCTCAAAGTCAGTTCAGTTTATCAGCAGGTGTGGCAAGTGCTGCATCGACATCAGTTGTTGGAAAATGCCTATGTGGTAGAACGAGCAACTCTACCGGAGCAGGTGATTTATCGTAATTTATGCGATCGCCCTAA
>NZ_JAAHHU010000170.1:0-11024 GCF_010672095.1 Moorena sp. SIO3I6
CCGCTACTAAAAAACTGATTGTGGTCAATTCCCCTGACCAGAGGAAACTCAATCCCGTGCGTGAGGCCACTCGTGGTGAGGTAGCTGCGATGGTTTATCAGGCTTTGCTGGATCAGGGCACACTAACTGCTGCTGTGAATAGTGAGTACATTGTGGTTGGTTGATTTATGGTTTGGATCTAACCAGAGTTAGATCGACTAAATCTTTCTAAAAACATCGGTAGCCTGCTGAGTGCAGGCTTTTTTTTTATAGCGCCATAATTGTCAGTGATTGACCTACGGTCACGCTACGCGATGGTCCAATGGAGCCGCTACGCGATCGCTTACAGCATGGATACATTAATTCCTGGTCTCTACCTTTGGCTTGGACCATTATCTTTTCGCATTGGTGGGGTTGCTCCAGAAGAAAACTATCCAGCCACTATCCATGGCTTTGGTGGGTTAGCACTGGTACTACCGGGATATCGCATCTACAGCACATACCAAGGTAGCTATGACCCTCTTTTGTCAAACTGGGAGAAAGCAATCTCTGAAAGCGTTATGGGGCTTTAGTTACCATATTTTAGATCCAATTTTGAGTTTGTGGAACAAAACTATAGTAGTTAGTGTCTAGGTTAAGTAGCGTCCAAAATACTGGCTACTGACTACTTTTTAGTATTGTAATTAGTTTAATTGTAAACCGCTATAAATCGTCAAGCTTCGATTAAATAAAAGCTTGGCAAGGAATATTTATGGGTATAATTACACCCCCCTAGCCCCCAATTTTGGATGATTTAGGGGGCTTTTACAAAATCCAAGGATCTAAATTCATACTTCACTTCAGCAAAGCCATTTTTTTTTATATAATCGTCCTGATATTGTTTGCATTCCAATGTATAAATGGTTAGTAACTCCTTAGTTACACTAACCATTTATACATTGGAAAGTGACAGATGCCGAAGAAACCCGATGCAGTTGATACAGAAATAAACAGACTAGACGATATCTCTACAACTTTAACGAAAATTGAAGGTAATCTCAGAAAATCCAATGCTAATCCAATGGCAATCGATCTAATCATAAATTCCAAAAAATTTCTCAAAAAGGCCATATCTGATCTTAAAACATATCGCGAGATAGTAGCTGATAACTATAATGGCCCATCAAAGCCCCCAAAAAAATATAAGTAGGTGGGCATAAATAAACGTTAAAACTCGGTATCCGAGAATGAAGCTGGAAGCTTGTATTCAAGAGGTTTTCACGATTTGGAATCTCAATCGCTATTTTACGGATAATGGCTCTCCTATGATTGCTATTATAAATTAGTATCAAATAATCGCTATAGCCCTTACTTAGTAAGGTTTTGATTAAACTAAAAATGCAATTTTAATCAAAATGTATTTTTAGTTTATTAAATCCCTTGCTATTTAAGGGATTAAGCTCATTTACTATAATCAGTCTAGGAGAACTCGGATAATTCAACCCATCTACTTAAATCCTAGGATTTTGCCGATAACATAGCTACTAAATCCAAGTTGCTAAATTCAAGAGGAAAAAGAGGATTCTCCTGTTTAGAGAATCCTCTTTTTTTTAATTAAGCACCTAAAAATAATTAATTACCTACTACAAACATCTGTAACCCTTACATTGTAATGCTTTGAGTTTCGGAAAATGTCTAATTAATTTTGTGCGCCTGCTTAATTCTAAAAATTTATAAATTTACTCAGCTATTACAGCGGTTTGCAATTCAGTTAGGTACAAAGTTTCTAGGTTTTTAGGGAGCAGGGACTGAGGCCGTGGGCCACGCTACGCGAACGGAGCAGTGAGCAGGAAAGAGGGAAAACAATCCTGTGTACCTGATAGTTATGCAAACCGCCGTAAATCAATTAGAGGTCAGAGACCCTCAGACCCTCAGATCCTCAATTAAGAAATCAATATATTTCCTAACCTCTTCACCCTCCAAATCATTCTTGCAGTACTCAGACAGTTTCCTATCTCTTATATATTCTAGAGCGGCAACATAAGGTTGTACTTGTTCAAGTATAAAGCTATCTTTTAACTTGTAAGGATTTATACTTGTGCCATGCTGCAAAGTATAAATAATAAACTTAATACATTCATTGATATTTTTATTAACACCATCTTTGACTTCTTTTTTTTCTTTTCTAGAAAGCTCTGAAAAATTATTGTAGTTATCCAAAACAATTTGTGCGGCCTCTCTAACTATATCGGATTTATTTAACCGTAACCGTTTCTTAAGCCACTTTTTCTTAAGCCACTTCACAGCCTGATCACGGGCTTCAGTCCTTTTATCAAAGGTAGCAAGGTTGTCTACTTGTCTCCGCAATTCTTCAAGTAAACCCTCAACTTCAGGAGTCGGTTGTGTTTGGCTTAACAATGTTTGTAAGTTTTCAACGAGGTAAGCTACTGTTGGATATTTTGCTTTCTTTTCAAGAGAATCCTTGCGCTTAATCTGCATCAATTGTCCTATAATAACTCGGGTATAAAGCCAAGGCACTATCCCTGCAACAGCAAATATACCCAACAGTACGGCCAGTTTATCTTTTGTTTCCCTAATGTCACAAACAGTAGATTGAATAAACCAAATACTAGAAAATAAAACAATAATATATGCAATGATAGCCCCTATTTGAATAGCAGGTATCTCTTCTGGAGTGACTTGCCTTGTCATTGTTAATGATTTTGAAAGAACCTATCAGATCTAATTTTGATAATCAATTACTTAATTAGCTGATTCCATAAATAATTATGCTCTAATTATCCCTATCCCCTTTTCCTAGGAATCGAGAAACTTTACACTGATTTTCTATTCGTTTTATCAGTGACCTCAGCCCTATCGCTCTCAAGTTCCCAGAGTAATTTTACTTTTCTGAGCGCCTTTATTAGAGCTGTTTTAAAACAAATAAACAAATAAGTAGACCATAGTAAACAAACTGTTGGTTACAGCAACAGCTCGTTTTCAGCTTACCCCCTAATCAGCTATGGGGCGATTAAGGGTGAAAACCGCTCTAACTTTTCTTATCAAACTATAGCTGTAACCCTCCTTCAGTCCTGGACTGGTCTCCCAAAACGAATTTAGCAAATGTTATGAGGGGTGACAACCCGTAAAAGCTAACGAAAACTCAATTAACAACCAATTGAGCAATGCGCTTGAGGATCCTAAGCACATTATACCAGTCATTGCCACGATAGAGGGTAAACTCATCGGAAAGAGCATACATCGGTATACCAGATTTTGTTAGTTTCAAAAACCGGAAATTAGTGCCATTAGTCACCAAGCCAAAACTAGGGCGCAACTGATTAGGATTAGCCATCATGTAGGTCAATGCCTGAGGAATTGCTGACTTGAGAGAGAATCCAGCTTGTTTCGACTCAATCACTAATACCCAAAACTGGTCTTGTAGCACCAACACATCAATACGCCCCCGCAGGATTTCGTGCTCCTCAACAGCGGCAATCTCTATTGCGGCCTCTGTCTTGAGGTGAAAGGGAGAACCATAAAAGCCCGCTAGTCCTAACAAGGGAGACAACACTACCATTTTGACAATGTCTTCCACCATCGGATACTGTTCCAGGTATAGCATGTGAGCCTTAATTTGCTCTAAGGACTGCTGTTCAGTGTCGGTAAGTTCTGGTAACTCCTCCTGCCACTCTCGGAAAAATTGGTCATCTTCTGCTGGGCTGAGGTTAAATTTAACCTTCACATCATGCAAGCTAAGTTCTGTTATTGGTATCGTCTTCACCATCAATCAGGATTGAGCCAAGGTATGTCTTAACTTCTCGGGAAACCTATGATCGCCGACCGCGAAAGCTAGTTAGGGCTTACCACTAGTTTGTCAGTTAGACTTCCCATAGCTCCAGGCTCGACCTACTAATGCGATCGCTAAAATCACAGTTGGAGCCAGGATCCCAATCAACCCATTAACAGATGTAGCGGCAATGGGTACACTGGGAGCAACATATTTAATAATAACAGAAATTATCGTGGAGAGGATGACGAGTTTGATAATGAAGCTGAGCTGATTATCCATGTTGCCATTGCCCTATTGCTATTACTATATTTTCATTGGTGAATAACAACTAAGAAATGTCATGATAAGAGGGAAAACCACCAAATCATGGGGTTTGAGCGATTATCAAGGCAAGCTACGGATGAAACAGCATGTGAAAAAGACAAATTCTACCGAAAATCAAGATATTCAGCGCTTACAGCTATTTATTTACCTTGTCCCCATCTTTGGCTTGTTTCCAGCACTGTGGACATTGTACCACTCTCAGGGAACCAGAGAGGAAAAAACGGTGAGTCGCTTGTCGGTCACCTTGGCCTTTGGTTGGTTGCTAGGGTACAGTTTATTATCAGCAGGAGCACAATTGTCGGAATTTTGGACATTACGCTTGCTGTTTCTCAATGCTATGCTGACATCTGGCTATTTTCTGGTCAGTTTCGCTGTGATGGTGCGCTTATGGCAGCGCCAGTCACCACGCTTGCCTGGGATTAGCCGGATCTCTGAAGGAATCCTGGGCAAGTATTTGTCCTAGTTTAGGGGTTTACTAAAAGAAATAATGTACTCTAATGATGGTTTTGACTGACGGATTGGGCAAGGTTGATCGAAAATTTACCTGATCAGGCAGCAACCTGTTATAAAACCTGCTATAGAGTATTAATACTAAACCTTAAGATGGAAGATCCAGGTCAACCATGTGAAACCGGTCAGGAGTGAATAGTCTTCTTCTGTCAATACCATCCCTATTGCCTGTGTGTGAGGAAGCCCAGTGCCAGTTCAAAGAACTTATCGAAAACGCCGTGTAGTGAGAAGACCTACTCGCCCCGTTCGCAGAAAAAAGGTAAAAGTCAAGCGAGGGAATTGGCTCTGGCTTTGGCTAGGTTTTACCGCAGTGGCCATGTCATCTGCGGCAGCAGGTGCAATACTAGCTGTATCCCTGGCAAGTACCCCTTTGCTGCAAAGTGAACTGACTCCGGACGAGAAATCTGTATTTAACCAAGAGGAAACCATCTCCAGCAACACCATGCACTTGCCGGAGTTGACTCGACCAGTTAATATCTTATTTCTTGGTATCAAAGTCCTAACCTCTGATCTAGATAAACCCCCAGAAGTAGACCTGGGATACCACGCTCTGGTCAATTCCTTAGAGGGTTTGTCAGATACCATGCTCCTGCTACGGTTTGACCCAGACGGGGAAAAAGTCAAAGTTCTTTCCATGCCTCGTGATACTCAAACTCGTATTGAGAAACATGGTAAAATTAAGCTCAATGCTGCAAATTATTTTGGCGGGCCTGCACTCACAGCGAAGGCGGTCAGTGATCTTCTTGATGATGTGCCCATTGACCGTTATATCCGAGTAAACGTTCAGGGTGTGGAAAAAATGGTGGATGCCTTGGGAGGAGTTACGGTCTATATTCCCAAGGACATGAAGTACACCGACCACTCTCAACACCTTTATATCAACCTCAAAAAAGGTAGACAGCACCTGGATGGTAATAAAGCGATGCAGTTCCTGCGCTTTCGCTATGACAAGTATGGGGATATTGGTCGAGTTCAGCGGCAACAAATGCTGATGAGGGCTTTGGTAGAACAGGCACTAAAACCTAGCACTATAGCACGAATCCCACAAATCCTCTCAGTTATTCAGTCCCACATTGACACCAACTTAAGTGTAGAAGAGCTAGTGGCATTAGCGGGTTTTGCCACCAAGACTAAACGAGCCAATGTCCAAATGCTAATGCTGCCTGGTCGATTTAGTAACGATGGCAAGAAACAAGCCAGTTACTGGTTGCCAAACCACCGCCGCATCCAGGAGATGGTGGCTCAGCACTTTGGTCAAGGCTATACCTACTACTCCAATGCCAACTCCACATCCCTGCGGATTGCGATTCAATACACTACAGATTCTTCTCAAGTCGCTAAGGCTATGCTCCGCAACCTCAACCGAGGTGGCTACCAGAATGTTCGTATTGATCAGAAATTGTCTAGGGAACCATTGCGCACCACTCGCATTATTGCCCAACAGGGAGACGATGAAAGTGCTGGCACTATCCGTAACTATTTGGGATTTGGGGAAGTGCGGGTAGAAAGCACTGGCGCTCTTTCCTCAGATATTACTATTCAGTTGGGTCAAGACTGGCTACAGAAACTGGATTCTCAAGAAAAAGATAGGTTTTCCAGCTTCTAGCAAGGCTAATTATAGGGCTAGTGGACAGTTAATCCTACTTATAATAACTCGACAAAAGCCTTAACTTGCAAATCAATGCCAGTAATGGCAGTGCCGACAACAACCGCATAGGCTCCCAATTCTAGAGCAGTTTGAGCCATCTTGGGGGTGGCAATACCTCCTTCGCAAATGGCTGGGATATCTAAATGCTTCACCAACTGGCTGAGTAGGCCAAAGCCGGGAGGAGAGAGATGGCTGGTTTGAGCAGTGTAACCATAGAGGGTGGTACCAACTAAATCCACACCGGCGGCTTGTGCTGCGATCGCACTCTCAAGGGTATCCACATCTGCCATCACCGGTTTACCCAGTGTATCGTGAATCTGCTTAATTAAATCTTGAACTGTTTCCCCTCCAGGACGTTCCCGTAATGTGGCATCAATGGCAATAATATCAGCACCAGCGGATGCGATCGCTTTAGCATGGTGAAACTGGGGAGTAATATAAACCTCAGACTCCGGTAACTGTTGCTTCCACAAGCCAATAATTGGAGCAGTGGGACATTGACTACGGACAGCTGCCACATGGTCAGGTGTATCAATACGCACACCCGATGCCCCCTGATTTATCGAAGCTTGTGCCATAGCGGCAATCACTAGGGGGTGGTGCAGGGGTGAGTCACGGGGTGCCTGACAAGAAACAATTAGACTATGACGAATTGAATTGAGATAATTAGCTGCCATGTTGTTGGTGGTTACAGTAAGTGATGATCGATATATAGAGGTTTCACAGCATTTATAAAATAGGTAAGCTACAGAAGTTTTGGATTTTAGGGAATCGGGAATCGGGAATCGGGAATCGGGAATCGGGAATCGGGAATCGGGAATCGGGAATCGGGGAAAAATTATGTGTAGCTCATAAATCTAATAACCGTTATATAGTAATTGGTTTAAGCACTGGGTTTATTATATTATAATATCTCCAGATAATTACCCTTAATAAAAATCTTACCATCTCCCTATCTCCCTATCTCCCCATCTCTCCATCTCTCAGAGCCACGGACTCTTACGGAGATCGCCTTGGTAGTTGTATGTGTTGTGTTTTGACTTTATCGCTTTTTTTGATCAGGTCGTTTTCAGGTAGAGTCTCATGTCATAGAGTATCATTTTCTAATAAGTTTTATTAGTTAAATTTACAGTTATAGCTAATTAATTAAGCTTTATTTACCAAGCATTTTACCAGTTTTTCGTTGGGAAACTGACGAGATTATTCAGCCAAAAGAGGTAGAGTTGCTTTACTAATCAATGGCTACTTTAACTTTTATGATTTTGTCAACCCCTCTACCTGAATCCTTACACTATATTTATCTACAATCAAGATTTATTGGCTTGGCAAGATATTGATTTATTGTGCTTCTCTATCCAGATAATCTTTAATTAAAGAATTAAAGATTCTGTAAAACTATATTTTTTTTGCGGTAGATATCCGAAATCCAGCTATCTTAAAATTAGCAACTAGCAGTAATTTTTAATCTTGACTATGGGGTAAATACGGAATAAATTATGTAGCCAAAAGAAATACGTCATCACTCGTATAGCCCGTTTGAAAAATTATTTACTGGCGATAAATGAAGGACTTACGTGAAGACTTACTTTAGACGAAAACCTGTGAATATTGGGGATAACTAAAGTAAATTACCGGCCTTTACCAAACCATGTAGCTACTTTCCAAACACCTTCTTAGAACAGATAAAGTATTTTACTGCATCTACCACATTAGCGGTTGGGATGCAATCTTAACCTAAGTACTAACCTTATGAAAAATCATTTATCTAACTTGGAAGTGGTTAGAAACTTCAAGCCTCGTAAGCTTGGTTTAGCAATAACCACTTTCGCTGCCCTAGGATTTTCCATGTCTGTGCCTGCTGCTGCAGGAGAATTTCGTACCATTAACGGATTTGGTAACAACCTAAATGATCCCACATTGGGTCAAGCGGAAACAGAACTGCTTCGGCTCCTGACTCCTGCTTACGAGGATGGCTTCAACGCACCAAGAATAACCGGTAGCACCGGCAATCTTCTGCCTAACCCCCGTGACATTAGCAATACGATTGTGCCCCAGAAGGAATTAGTACCTAATTTCCTGAACGCCAGTGACTGGATCTGGCAGTGGGGGCAGTTCATAGATCACGACTTGGATTTGAATGAGGGAGGCTTAGATCGCTCACCAGAAGATTTCACCCCCATCCCAATTAACCCTATTGACATTGCTACTGGTCTTCCGGATCCACTCGCGCCATTGATACCCTTGATCAGGGTTCCTGCAGCTCCAGGCACTGGCACTGGACCTGGCAATCCGCGCCAGCAGATCAACCAGCTAACTTCTTTTATTGATGGTTCACAGGTCTACGGATCTGATTCAGTGCGGGCGGAATTTTTGCGTACTAATGACGGTAGTGGAAAGCTCAAGAGCCAGA
Organism: Moorena sp. SIO3I6; assembly: GCF_010672095.1. Lineage (NCBI taxonomy): Bacteria > Bacillati > Cyanobacteriota > Cyanophyceae > Coleofasciculales > Coleofasciculaceae > Moorena > Moorena sp. SIO3I6. Next base: position 8,644 of record NZ_JAAHHU010000170.1, read on the forward strand.
GTATCAATGGCCAAGAGCTACTGCCTTTCAACACTGGCGGATTTCCTAATGCCAACACTACCCCTCCTATATCAGGAGAAGAGTTGTTCATCGCTGGCGATGTTCGTGCCAACGAACAAATTGGTTTAACCGCAGCTCACACTTTGTTCGTACGGGAGCACAATCGTCTGGCTGAAGAACTTGCTGAAAAAATTGACGCTGGCGACCCGGTCATTTTGGAGAAGTTACATCAGTCAGGACTTGATCAAGGCGACTTTATCTACGAATCAGTCCGTAAGGTCGTTGGTGCTCAGATTCAGGTAATCACATACAATGAATTCCTACCGCTGCTCATGGGGGATAGCCTTTTGGAGGATTACTCTGGCTACGATCCCACAGTTGACCCACGTATCAGTGTGGAATTTGCCAATGCTAACTTCCGCGTTGGCCACACTCTTCTCTCCCCAGAGCTTCAGCGCATTAACAATAACGGCACTTCCCTCGGAAGTATCTCCCTTGCCGATGCCTTCTTCAATCCCCAAGAAGTGATTGATAATGGCGTCGATTCACTGTTTTTAGGTTTAGCTTCCCAGGTGGCTCAAGAGGTTGACAATCAGATAGTGGACGAGGTGCGGAACTTCCTTGCCCCGATTGCCACCGGTGGCTTTGACCTTGCTTCAATCAATATTGCGCGGGCAAGGGAAGTTGGCCTTCCCGGCTACAATCAGGCTCGTGTGGAACTCGGTCTGGATCCGGTCACTGCCTTCTTGACCACCGATACCGAACTTGGCATTACTTCTAACCCAGAAGTAGCAGCTCTATTTGAACAAATCTACCAGTCTGTAGAGGATGTGGATTTCTGGATTGGAGGAATATCTGAGGAATCCTTCAACGGTGGCTTGGTCGGTGAACTATTCAATACGGTCATCTCAGACCAGTTCAGGCGGGCAAGGGATGGTGACCGGTTCTTTTTCCTCAACGATCTTGAGCATCTGCTGGCCTTGGCTCCAGATCTAGAAAGCACTCGCCTCTCGGACATTATTCGCCGAAACTCAACGATTACCAACATCCAGGCTAATGCTTTCGTTGTCCCAGAAGACGTGCCCGAACCTAGCACGATCATTGGCTTAGTTACACTCCTAGGTTTAGCAGCTATAGGGCAGCGCTCAGGAAATAGGAAATAGGGAATAGGGAATAGGAAAACAGAGGGGTCTGATCAGGGTAGGTTTTTAACAAAAAGGTGAGTGTGGGGTCTAGGGGGTGGGGAGTGGGGAAAATAGAAGGGAATTCCGAGTTACCCGAGCAAAAACGTTCCTTCCGCAACCTGATTAAACCGTGCCTTCTTGATGCAAAGCGCGAGTGGGGAAAACCCCCGTCAGGCCACTGGATCGCTACCAACGTTTCAAGCTCCTGATGTTTACCAACACCCTATACCCCACACCCCACACTCAGTAAGGCGCTCAATGCTATTTGTCACCCCGTCATCTCCCTATCCCCCCACAGGGCAAACGCATCTTATTTTTGTACATGCTGGCGGGGCAAGGATTTCAGATATCGAGTGCTGTTTTTAATCAGTTGGTAAAATCCTTACTGGATAAGGGTTTTGGAATTTAGATGGGTTTGCCCTGTATCCCCCCAGGGTAAGCTCATCTAATTTGGTATAAAATGTACTTGACACAAACTATAGTGTATTTTATAATAATCCATCGAAGTCAATCAAGGGGGGTAAAATTCAAGCTACAATCCTTACCGGGTAATAGTTCCAGCCTATCAGTTACAAAAAGATAGATGGTGTTTTGAGCACGACCATAGAGGTAGTTATAAGGGTTTGAGCTTCCATAACATCATTCGTAGGGTCAACTTGGAAGTTGATCTTCCCTGAGATAATTGGCATCAAAGCCTTAAACTATCTTTAATATAGCGCATAGTCTGCCATCTTTGGAATAAAACGACTCGTGAAGTTCAATTTTATCTAACTTCTATGTTAGGGGATTAGTAAGTTCTTTGTTGTGCTATTCGTCAACATTGGGGTATTGAGGATCAACTCCATTGGAGTTTAGATACTATTTGGAATGAAGATCAATGTCAGATCCTTTCCTTTCATAGTCCTCGGAATTTTGCTCTACAAGGAGCGGGCGGATAGCACTTAATGCTCTTAATCAGGAGAAAACCTTCAATAGCAGTCAACACCTTAAAAGCAAACAGGCTCTTATGAGCAATGATTATATCATGACTGTTATCAGTGTTAACTTATAAGATTTTGAAACAGCCCTGTTTAGTAAGCTATGCTTTATAAACATATTTCTTTACAAAAAACTTGACAAATTTTAGGAATTATGAATAGGAAATAAATAGGGCTGGCTGCATGAAGGCAGAAGGCATACCCGACAAGGCTTTCAAGC
>NZ_JAAHHU010001700.1:0-1063 GCF_010672095.1 Moorena sp. SIO3I6
TACAGTCTTCTCCTCCATCAACTACACCCTAGGAGCCAACCTGGAAAACTTGACCCTGACTGGTAGTGCTTACTACGGCTACGGTAACAGCCTCAACAACAGCATCACTGGTAACAGTTACAACAACCTCCTCCGGGGGTATTCTGGCAACGACAAGCTCTATGGTGGCTCTGGCAAGGACACCCTTTATGGTGGCTATGGCAACGACTACCTCTCTGGTGGCTATGGCAACGACTACCTCTCTGGTGGCTCTGGCAACGACAAGCTCTATGGTAACTCTGGCAACGACTACCTCTCTGGTTACTCTGGCAACGACTACCTCTCTGGTTACTCTGGCAAGGACACCCTTTATGGTGGCTCTGGCAAGGACACCCTTTATGGTGGCTCTGGCAAGGACACCCTTTATGGTGGCTCTGGCAACGACTACCTCTCTGGTGGCTCTGGCAACGACTACATCTCTGGCGCAGGTGGTAACGATACCCTAGTTGGAGGTTTGGGCTCAGATACCCTGAACGGTACTAACAGTATTCTGGACGGTGCTGGTGAAATTGATATCCTTGACCCTGGTGATGCTCTTGCCAGGGATCTGATTATCCTGGGCACCAGTGGCTCGATCTATTACAATGGTGCTGGTCTAGATTACGCTGTGATTGACAATTTCGACAGATTTAGCTTCGCTGGCGAAACTGACTCTGACAAGATCCAGATTTCCGGGTCATTGTCCAATTACAGTTTAAGCTCATTCACAGGTACAATATCTGGTGTTTCTATTACCAGCGGCACTCGAATCAACTTAGGTGGAGAGATCATTGCTTATGTCGATTCTAGTGGTTTACTGACTTCTGCTGACTTTATCTCAGTCTAGTCGCCAAAGCACTCTATCTAACCGAGTGACAAGTAGGATTGTTTGCTTTACTCGCTTTCTGAGTTTAGGGTAAAGCTGCTGATGGGATACCTGGTGAGAGGGGTGTTGGTACCAAGTTGCATTCATACCTAGCACCCCATCACCAGATCACCCGATCACCTTTTGAGGAATATATTATCTTAGGACTTACGACGTTTA
>NZ_JAAHHU010001701.1:0-1063 GCF_010672095.1 Moorena sp. SIO3I6
TCAATCCCGGTATAGTAAGGGAGAGTTACTACGAGGAGCCTTATTGACGATCAACGGTATTGCTGCTGGCATGCGTAATACTGGCTGACCTGTCAAGAATGGAAAATGAAGGATGAAGGATGAAGGATGAAAAACTAACCAATGGCGAAGTTATTCGCTGTCAGTCTTTTTTTGTCCGGAATCCTTGTCATTGCCAATTTAGCCTAATGATTAAATAGATGTTCAACTCTGTTGATATCCTTGTGGCGGTGTTTGGCTTGCATCCTTTGTTTCCATTTTCGAATCTCGATCGCAGTTTTTTCTGTAGGAGGCGTATATTTCTGAATTTTACCGGTGTTTTGCTTTGCCTGTCGTTGGTGTTGATTAGCTTGAGGTTGAATAACTAGAAATTTGGCAAGATTCTCTTGAAGTGATTTATTCTCCAAAGCCCTTAGGAGCGCTCTTGCGTTTGAATAACGATCTTTGAGGGAAATAGCTAGCATTCTGTTGAGAATATTAGCAAAGTAATCACTCAAGTCCAATGCTTTACGCCAACTCAGTTCACCAGTTTGGCGATCGCTGTGAAATTGTAGGGGGGCTTTTCCAGTGAGTAGGTAAAGACAGGTAACCCCTAGGGAATAAATATCACTGCTATACACAGGTCGTAGGCTAAACTGTTCCGGTGGTGCAAATCCTACCGTACCGATGAAATGGGTAGTTGGGTTTTTTACACTGCTATCTGATGCTTGGGCAATTAACTCCTTAACTGCCCCAAAATCAATTAGTACCAACCGACCATCATCATTAGAAAGAATAATATTCTGAGGTTTGATATCACGATGTATTACCCCATGGTCATGGACATACTGCAATAACGGTAGTATGTCCCTCAGAAAACCTTGAACGGCTGCTGGGGATAAGCAACCAGAACGCCTGACCAACCTAGCTAGGGTAATCCCTCGAATGTACTCTTGAACCAAGTAGAATTCTCCATCGTCTACGAAATAATCGAGCAGCATGGGGATCTGGGGGTGAGTCCCCAGTTTGTTCAAAATTTTTGCCTCTCTTTCAAACCGCTGACGAG
>NZ_JAAHHU010001702.1:0-1063 GCF_010672095.1 Moorena sp. SIO3I6
GAATCAAGGGCAAGAACTCGGTATTGTCATCAAATACCAAGCCGCCAGTATCCACAACCAGGTAGTCTCGGTCTTGCCAGAAAGCAGGGCGATAAGTGCGATCGCGGGTTACTCCTGGTTGGTTGTGAACAATAGCATCGGTCACTCCTGCCAAACGATTGACCAGGGTTGATTTCCCCACATTCGGGCGTCCGATAACTGCAACAATTGGCAGGGCCATAAACTGGATGTCCTCAAATGAGGAGTGTGAATGCTCTAGTGTTCCATTCTATCGCAGCAAGCATTCAGCGGTCAGCCCTCAGCGGTCAGCCCTCAGCGGTCAGCCCTCAGCCTTGGCCTTGTAAGCATATGCGCTACGCGCACGCTGCGCTAACAGCCCTCAGCGGTCAGCCCTCAGTCTTGGCCTTTGGGCCATGCACGCTGTGGGAATGGCTCATAGCTAATAGCTGATTGCTGATTACTGATTGCTGATTGCTGATTGCTAATTGCTGATTGCTGATTGCTGATTGCTGATTACTGATTGCTGATTGCTGATTGCTGATTGCTGATTGCTAATAGCTGATAACTTACTCAGTACTCGGCTCATAATAATCATGGCTCAAACAAGGTACAGCCAAAATTTCCCCTTCGACGTCTCCTAACAGAACCTTTAACCCTACACCACCAGCCTTAGTGCGGATATAAGCTAAACCAAAGAGTCCCTGGTCAGTTTCGGTCACACTGGTGAGCTTGCCCACTTTTTTTCCATCTACGGTGATGACGCTCCCTAGGTCAGTAGGAGCACTTAAGCGGATACCCCATAGTCGTTGCTTAACTCCTTTGTAGGTATTCAAGCGCGCAATGGTTTCTTGACCAATGTAACAGCCTTTGCTAAAGGAAATGGTTTTCCACAAACCAGCTTCGAGAGGATTGTAATCCTTTGTCAGTTCATGACCAGGCGCAGGGCGTCCCTGTTGGATACGCAACTGTTCCCAAACGCGATCGCCTATAGGGATTGCTCCTGCTGTGGTTAAGGTCTGCCAAACCTGGGCAGCATTCTCGGCAGGGCAAATTAGAGTATATC
>NZ_JAAHHU010001703.1:0-1062 GCF_010672095.1 Moorena sp. SIO3I6
CGGGATAGATCAAAAAGCGATCGCCAATTTCTTGGGGTTCCCAGTATTGTTTCCAACTACTTGCCCAATCTTCCTCATCAATCAGGTGCCACCGAGTTATCGGTACTGGCAGCCCTACAGTAAGGGCATCCTGATTTACCCAAAGGGCAAGGGCTGCCAAATCCAACAGCTGTGCTTGTATTTGGGGTAAGTGAGCAAGCACTAGTTGAGAATGTCCCTTAAGCTGGCTGGACATTCCTCGACAACCAAACTTTTCTAGTCGCCAGAAGATTAAATCCTCTAAGGCAGAGTCGCACAAAATTTGAATTTCCCACCAGCTGTTTGCCATATCTTAGTTCCGAGGTCAAGAGTGCTGAGTTTAAGAGTGGGGAGTCAGCAGGGGGAGGTACGTGGTCTAAACTTAAGGATCAAGATTGTTTGTACCTATAACCTTTTCCCCATATTCAGCACTCAGCACTCAGCACTCAATAGTGAACGTATTCAGTACTGAAGGTATTCAGTACTTAACTTATAAAGTTACCGTGTAAGCATCCCTGATCCCTGGCACCTTCATAATCTCTGTTAAAACTCCCTCCGGTAAGGGGTCATCTAGACTAAGCACCATAACTGCGTCACCCCGCACAATTTTGCGACCCACCTGCATACTGGCAATATTGACATTAAAACTACCCAGTAGAGAGCCAATTTTACCAATAATTCCCGGCATATCCCGGTGTACGGTAAACAGCATATAGTGAGTGGGAGGAACATTAATCGGGAAGTCGTCGATACTGGTAATGTGGATTTCCCCATCATTCAATAGAGCACCTGTTACAGAATGTTTCCCCATGGAACCGGTGGCTGATAGATGTATGGATCCAGAATAGTCTCGCATCGAAGCATCCCTGGTTTCAATTACCCGAATGCCCCGCTCTTTTGCCTCAATGGATGCATTCACATAGTTTACCCGCTCTCGCAGTGCCTGGGAAAGTAAGCCTTTGAGGGCAGCAACCACTAAGGGCTGGCTTTCGTTGGTAGCTAACTCTCCCTGTAATCGGACATCAAGTAATTCAATGCGTCCCC
>NZ_JAAHHU010001704.1:0-1062 GCF_010672095.1 Moorena sp. SIO3I6
CCTTGAATAAGGCTCGGTTTCTAGAAACATTTTTAATTAAAACATCTCCACTACCCCAGGTAGCAAAAGGCGATATAATCGCCGCTAAAGCGGTCAAACTAGCAAACAAACCATACTGTTTAGCACCGAGGGTACGAGCAATTATCACGAAGTAGGCCGCTTGGACAATCATCTTCAGAAATTTAGCCAATAGCATCCACAACGTGTTACGTACTAGGGATTTATGAAATATGCCAATGAGCCTGGATTTGAGGGATTGAAAATTCATATCAAGTAGTTTATATCATACCTTTTCGCTGCCAGGATTATCTGCCAAGTTGGTAACTGATCGAAAATTATCTCTGATTACCCAGACTAAGAAGACAATCAGGGAATTGGTATGACTTATACCAAGTTGCAATCAAAGATATTACTCTAAAAGTTAGCATCATAATACCTCTGAAGGCAACTTATGTATTATCTGATTTATCCCTGCTTATATGGCTAATTTTTCATTATGCTCACCCTTAGGCTGACTAGCTGCTTAGTCCCACTAATTCTTTGCTATACCATGCCGATATCTCCCGCCCCAATAATTTGAAGAGCTTTTGATTGTCATTGGCATAGATGGTGTAGAGTTTTTGAATCGCTGATGGACTGGGCCGAAGCTTTTGGTGTTGTAAGGGTAAGCGTTGATCAACACGATTGATCAAGCCACGCATCAATGGAAAACGGGTTCCCAGATAACGAGCAATTGGTGAACTAGTGCTTTGATGGACTTTCTTATACTTTTTACTAAAATCAAAGGAAGAATCTATGTCAAGGAATTCACAAACCTTTTTCAGAGAATCGTCAGAGTTTTGAGCAATGTCTTCTTCAAAGACTAGAATTAGCATTTGCTTAGGATCAAAGTAGTCATAGTAGGCTTGCAGTTGGCGATAATATCGTCCCATATCAATGATGCCATAGCGCTCAACTAGGGATTGTTGATCACCAACTAATAGCTCATCAAGGTCATCATTGACAAATATAACTCCATTTTTGATAAAGTGATTCACAGCAGCAATGGCTCGTTCAACTGGA
>NZ_JAAHHU010001705.1:0-1062 GCF_010672095.1 Moorena sp. SIO3I6
ACTATAGGCGATTGCTACAATTAAAATTAAAGAGATTAACCGATATCCAGAAAGATTAGTATCCTCTAAGTTGTAGCCACCACTTTTAAAATCTCTAAACATTTCTTCTATATTAAAACGTTTTTTGTAAGTCAGGATTGCATCTTGAAGACGAGTTAAGTTTGTTAAAATAAACCAGCCCTCTTCTGGAGACCAGCCGTGGAACTTTCGTTTCCATTTACACGCTATATTAAACCCACAGATTTTATGAGTCTTTGTTACTTTTACGCCTTGAAGGAACAAAGATAAGCCTGGTTTTAATCCTAAAGCTTTTAAGTCTCTCCAAACATCCTTTTCTACTTCAACAAATTCATCTTTTCTTAATCTCAAGCCAAACTGTACAGACCTCTTTCTTAGCCAGTCGGCTAACTTAACAGAACAAAATTCTCTATCTCCCAATATGAGCGGTTGATAATTTTTAAATAAGCGATGCAGCGCGGTCTTGGGGGTTCCCCCCATGAGCGACTGCATCAAGACAGGGTAAAACTTTTTCGAATATTTCGGTTTGTTCCGTCAAGTTACTTGAACCTAATTTAGGTAACAATTCCCAATATACAGGTATAGATCTGTTGTCATAAACGATGCTCACCATTATTAAATTTATCCGTGCCCAACTGGTTCTATCAATAACTAAATATAAAACTTGGTTAAAATTAAAATTTTGAGTTAACCAACTAGTGAGAAGGGGAAACCACAGGTTTTCAACTTTAAGTATTGGTAAGGATAGAAATCTTTAGGTGCGACCCGTGGCGAATTTAATTCGCCAACGGAAAGCGCACCTTTGTAATTTTTTCCGTCTACTCTCAAATAAAATTGGTAGAGGTAAAGCAGTCGCTAATTTTTATAAGCTTACTTCTTTGAGATTTTGTAGAAGATTAATTAAAAGAGACAAAAGCAAGTATTCAGAACGTACTAGTTGATTTTCTAAGTGTGTTTGGTACAATGAGGGGATCATTTTCAGCTTTATTGGTCTTATTGAGAATTGCTGACCTATCTTTTTTTTACCATAATTTCGTCAAATTC
>NZ_JAAHHU010001706.1:0-1061 GCF_010672095.1 Moorena sp. SIO3I6
GTTCTTACCAGGTAGAGTATGGTGATGACTTTAGTTACACAGACCCAGTAGATGGGAGTGTCAGCCAAAAGCAGGGGATTCGGATTGGCTTTACTGATGGCTCTCGGATTGTATTCCGCCTATCTGGTACTGGCACAAAAGGGGCAACCCTACGCCTATATTTAGAGAGCTATGAGCCAGATTCCACTAAGCATGACGTGGATACTCAACAAGCATTGGAACCACTGATTTCCCTTGCCCATGAGATTGCCCAAATTCGGAAGTTTACAGAGCGAGAGGTTCCCACTGTAATTACCTAAAGTTTTGATGGTAACGTTTGCCTTTAAAGTTTGAAGGGAAATCCTCAAACCCAGTTAAACAAAGCAACACGGGTAATAGGTAATAGGTAATTAGTAATAGGTACAACCCCGACCAGTTACCTATTACCTATTATCCGTAACCAATGAATAACTGTCTCGGTCATAGTGGATAGCCTAGATTTCAATAGCCACATATTTTTATTCCTCTAAAAATTTTCATCATTGTTTCATGTAGCTGATCTCAACAGATATAGCAATCCTAAATTAATTGAGATAATTTTGATGCGATATTCCCTACTCCCGTATTGATGCAGTCGCTCATGGGGGAAACCCCCAAGACCGTAATGGTGCGCTTTCCGTAGGCGAATTAAATAATTCGCCACGGGTCGCACCTCTGCATTGCTACTCCCTGTTCCCTGTTCCCTGTTCCCTGTTCCCTTTGCTATAGTTTTTGGATATTTCCTCAAGTAAAGAGATAGCTGGCTACATTTCAACATTATTTATTGTCAATTAGTTAATTTTATTACTAATCTCAAATCACCTGCTGTTAACCCTTTTTGCCACACAGTAAATTGATTGGGGCAAAAGCTTGCTTCCACACCTCAATGACTGAATGAAAGAGGGACTGAATGAAAAAGATTATTTTTTAACCCAGATTTGGTATAACCCCTAACTGTTCTGAGGGAGGGTAAAATTACTCATTCATAATTCTTAGCTCACTGATGTTATATAATAATTAGTTTTTGCTCAGGATCAACTCAG
>NZ_JAAHHU010001707.1:0-1060 GCF_010672095.1 Moorena sp. SIO3I6
CCTATTGTGGTAAGACTAACTTATTTATCTACCCAGGCTATCAGTGGCAGGTAGTGGAGGGATTGATTACCAATTTCCACTTACCTCGGTCGAGTTTATTAATGTTAGTTAGCGCCATGGTAGGCAGAGAGCGGTTACTGACCTTGTATCAGGATGCGATCGCTCTTAGTTATCGCTTTTATTCCTTTGGTGATGCAATGTTAATTTTGCCAGAAGCTAAAACAACTCCATTACCAGATTTTTAGCAAAAAAGATAGATCCAAGCGCTGGGTTTTTTCCCGAGTTTCAACGATACCGTAGCTATGGCCGTTAAATTTGAGTAGGTGATACCACCAAAGAGAACTATGTCTAAAACCATGACCTCTGCTGTTGTACCTGATACTCCTTTACTGCCAACTCAGTATGAACTTCCCTGTGATGACGGTATTCCGATGGAAACTGAACGACATAAACTCCAGATGCAAATGCTGATCGATCCCTTATTGCCTTGGTTGGCCGAGCGGGAGGATGGCTATGTGGGCGGTAATATGTTTCTTCATTTCAGTGAAGCACAACTTAAGAATCAAGACTTTCGAGGTCCAGATGTCTTTGTAGTGCTTGGAGTTCCCAAAGGCGAACGACTTAGTTGGGTAGTTTGGGAAGAAGGTAAAGCACCTGATGTGATCATTGAACTAATTTCTGAGAGTACAGCCAAGACCGATAAAACTACCAAAAAGCTAGTTTATCAAGACCAAGTCAGAGTACCGGAATATTTTTGGTACGACCCGTTTAATCCAGAAGATTGGGCGGGATTTAGCTTAGACAATGGAGTCTATCAACCTTTAAGTGAAGATGAACAGGAGCGACTAGTTAGCGAAATATTAGGGTTAGCCTTAGTGCGTTGGTCAGGCTTTTACAAGGATGTGGAGGCCACTTGGCTGCGTTGGGCTACTTTGGAGGGAATTGTGCTACCTACTCCTGAAGAAAATGCAGCGATCGCTCAAGAACAAGCGGCGATCGCTCAAGAACAAGCGGCGATCGCTCAACAACAAGCGGCGATCGCTCAAGAACGGGCTGAAAA
>NZ_JAAHHU010001708.1:0-1059 GCF_010672095.1 Moorena sp. SIO3I6
ATGGATACAGTCTAGTGGCAATGAAAGAGATTATCCAAGGAGAAGAAGTGACTTTTGATTATTGTATGTCTGAATGGATTTCAATTGCTGTGCCTAATTGTAATTGTCAAAGCAATATCTGTAGAGGATCTATTAATGGTGGTAAATTTTTATCCGATCAGATTTTAGAGAAGTATCGAGGTTTCTTGGCTCCCTATTATGCAAAATTAGTAAACATTCAGCTATCAGACCAATTAACGTAGGGTGGGCAAAGTAATATAATCTAGAATACTCAAAACAAGCAAACTGTGTCTTGATGCAGTCGCTCATGGGGGAAACCACGGCAGTCGCTCATGGGGGAGACCCCCAAGACCGCGCTGCCTTCCCAAGACCGCGCTGCATCGCTTTTTGCCCACCCTACAAGCTGGTATCATGAGGTCATGCGCTACGCGCACGGCTGACCGCTGACGGCTGAATGCTTACATTTTACTTATTCTCAATTACAGGGATGATACACTCAGGACTATTGTTTCTGACAGTATTAACAGTAGTGCTAACGGGATAAACACTCATCTTATGGGCATCATAGGGAATCAGTAGTGGCTGCAATAGCTCCTGTTGACTTACCTGATGATGCAGCCATAAATCATAATCACTAGGTTCTAATATCACTGGCATCCGATCATGGATCGGACTGATAATGTCATTAGCTACTGTGGTTATAATTGTACAAGAAGCAATTATCTCACCCGCTGGATTTTTCCAACGTTCCCAAAGTCCTGCAAAAGCAAACGGACGCTTATCTTTCCTCTGGAAATACAACGGTTGCTTCTTGCCATCCTTTCGTCGCCACTCAAAAAAACCATCCGCTACAACCAAGCAACGCCGACGACGGAATGCACTACGAAATGCTGGCTTTTCTGCTACCGTTTCTGCTCTAGCATTAATCAGCTTTGCACCAATTTTAATATCCTTTGCCCAACTAGGAATTAAACCCCAACGTAACAATTGCCATTGTCGCTCACTATCGGTTGAGGGGTTTAATACTGTTGCCACCAGCTGACATGTTGTGCCTAGTAC
>NZ_JAAHHU010001709.1:0-1055 GCF_010672095.1 Moorena sp. SIO3I6
TAGTTACTTTAGCCTATCGTGATGCCTTGAACTATACATCGAAATTTTGCCTTTGTCAAACGCCAATTTCGATGTATAGTTCAAGGCATCACGATAGGCTAAAGTAACTGCACGAAGCTTTTCTTTTTGCTCCGGTGTGCAGTTTAACTTCAGCTTTGCTGTAATTACCTGCTGCATCGAATTCTTGACCTTTGTTAATTGTGTTATAGTATTTATAAATTTGGTGAGGTACAGTCTTTTTTGACTAGGGATCCCCCCTACTTATCAAAGGGAGGATCTGATTCCCGTAAAACCATCTTTACTATTGCTTATTGCATGCATGCCTATTGCCTTTTGCCTTAAAAGGATAAGCAATGTCGCTGATGAGTAGAGAATTCCGATAGATGTACCTCACGCTGATTAGGAAACGCTATAGTCAACTCGATCCGATATTACTTCTGGGGAGCATCTTCGGCATCAGAGGGGAACTTCAGGGTGATCGCAATTGGACCACCGCCACCATCTTCTTCATCCGATGGGAACTTCTGAGTCACGATTGGACCACCCCCACCCTCTTCGTGATCTGAGGGATACTTCTTAGTCAAGGCTGGACCACCACCACCATCTTCATGATCTGAGGGGTACTTCCGAGTAAAGCATCCGCCACCATCTTCATAATCAGAGGGAAACTTCTCTGTGACCGCAAAACCGCGACCGCCTCTAACATCATCCATTTCCTCTTCAGATAGCTCTTCGCACCATTGCCCTTCTAGGTAGCGGGCAAAAAAGGGAACTGCTTGGGAATTTTCTTCTGGTTTGTCCATATTAAACATGGCTTTAAACTCCTAGTAGATAAATAGGATGTGGATAAATAGGAGATAGGATGTGGCTAAGTATGAATAGACCCATGAATAGACCCATGAATAAACCCATGAATAAACCCATGAATAGACACAACTATTTCCGTATAAATCTATTACAAGCCATGCCCCCCTAGCTGTAACGCCAAATTGGCTAAAATTTTTAATTATCTACTAATATAACTTCTTGATCATTATCCGATGGGTACTTCAGAT
>NZ_JAAHHU010000171.1:0-10985 GCF_010672095.1 Moorena sp. SIO3I6
AGGAATAGCGATGTGTTTGACTAAAAAAGAAATACTTACTTAGTGTTTAGGGAACAGGGAACAGGGAACAGGGAACAGGGAAAGAGTGGGGAGATGGGGAGATGGGGAGATGGGGAGATGGGGAGATGATAGCGTTTTGCTTGTAGCTTAAGTAGAATCCCGACTCCCGATTCCCGACTCCCGACTCCCGTTCCCCTCCTGGGAGGGGTTAGGGGTGGGTTCCGACTCCCGATTCCCGATTCCCGACTCCCGACTCCCGATTCCCGATTCCCTACTCCTGACTCTGTAATCCCTGCTGCAATATTTCTAAAACTTTGGCTAAGTTTCCGGCTAATAATGCAGCTTTATCTAACCATAATCCCGGAAAAATTTCTGAACAAAGTATGCCCTCAGGATTGGCTTCCAGTTGAGTATATTCCCCTTCAGTTAACCGAAACCAATCAAATTCACCATCATCAACTCGCCATACCAAATACTCTTGTACCCCATTACGGCGATAAACGTTTAATTTTTTGTGTAAATCAATAGAAACAGTGCTAGCCGCAATTTCAACGATTAACTCCGGCGCACCTTCCACATAGCCATCCTGACTAATTGTAGATTGTCCTCCTACTTTCAGTCTAAGCAGTGCATCGGGTTGAGCTTCATTCTCAAGATCAAGCCTAACAGTACAATTATTTCCTAATTGCAGATTAGGAGTATAGGTTTGGTAGAAGCCTAACCACAACATAATCTGAGCATGGGGTTCACCATGTTGTGTAATTCTCAGGGGAGATGCCATGTAAACAATTCCTTCAATTAATTCGGCTTTCTTCAAATCAGCCATAGCGGAATAGCGCAGCTCAAATTCCGCAAGGGTTAGTTGATCCCCATTTTCTAAAGGAGGAATAGTCGGGTCCCGAGTAATTGTGGCAGTTGATGTCATTTTTTTCGGCTCTACTTTATTTGTTATTTAACAGGGAATAGGGAACAGGGAACAGCGGATCTGGGAATGGGGAGATGGGGAGATGGGGAGATGGGGAGAATGCAGAATTTTATTGCTGATCAAACTCTTATTAATTCCCAATTATAGCGTTTTGCCTGTAGCTTAACTAGAATGCCGATTCCCGATTCCCGATTCCCGATTCCCGACTCCCGACTCCCGATTCCCGATTCCCGACTCCCGACTCCCGATTCCCAATTCCCAACTATTGAAAACTGATTTATTCCTTCGGCAACCATTCGATATCCAGTAATTGCTCAAGACAGTAGGGACATTCTGAAGGAAAAGTTACGGAATTCTGAGTTTTTATCTTCACAAATCCTAGGGCATCGTTATAAATAGAACTCAGTTCATCATCTAGGTAATTACGGAGATTAGTCGTCAGTTTTCGTTTGAGCTGAATTCGGAAATTATAGATTTCACCTTGCCAGTGAACTGCATTATAGTCAGATTCAATTGTCCAATAGTGCAGGAATAATAAATGACGGATTACTTGTTCTAAAAGGCTAGCGACAGCATTTTTCTTCTCTCTGCCCAAATCCTCTAACTCCTCAATTAAGTTATCCCAATCTAGTTGATTAAATTCTTTGTTTTTCAGGAGTTTAATAGTTTCTTCTAGCCATTGGGCATCATCAATGTCGTAGAGATTTTTTAAATTTAAGCTACTATTTATACTACTCATAATCAATTGTCACTAAAAACCTCACTTACTTTTCTATATCAAACACTCCAGACACTTTCAAATTAATATCTTTAAATCCAGGAGATAAGACTAAATCATCACCGGAAAAGCTACCCACTTCTGTATAAGTATTTTCCTTAATTTCTAATACCAATATACTTTGACTTTCCGGGTCCACAATCCAGTATTCAGGAATAGCACAATCTTGATATTGGATTCTTTTAGCAATATAGTCTCGCTCTCGTTGTAATTCTCCCGGGCTAACCACTTCAACCACTAATAAAGGCGGTGACATAGAGAGGCGAATGGTATTTCGTTTTGATAATTGTTGAACATGCTCTTCTCGAATTATAGTCAAATCAGGATAACGGTTTTTCGGTTCACCTCTAACTTCTAATTCTAATCCTTGACCCCGGACTCTACGATGACCTACCAGTAAAGCAAACTGAATCAATAAAAACGTAGCAATTTCAACATTAAATCCCGACTCTGGAGGCATTTCAATTAACTCTCCATTAAATAACTCATAGAATTTTTCTGAGTTATTATTGTATAATAAATACTCGTCAAAGCTTTGAAATTTATGGGTCAGTTGTACCATCATACTTCACCTGTAAAGTCCGTGTAAGCATTCAGCTAATGCGCTACTTGAGATGCTACTTGAGGTGCTAATGCGCTACTTGAGATGCTACTTGAGGTGCTATCAGCTAACACACCCTACTTACTTTTTTGGATAATATAGCAATTCTGTTTCCCATGAGGTACAAAGGGATCCCCCGTTGGTCCCCCTTAAAAAGGGGGACTTTGAGGTTGATAATTGTACCTCATACATGCAATCAACGCTATATTGTGTTCACGTGCAAAGCCCGGTGCGTTACCCCTATCGGCTAACACAAAAGCCCGGTGCGTTACGCCTATCGGCTAACACAAAAGCCCGGTGCGTTACGCCTATCGGCTAACACAAAAGCCCGGTGCGTTACGCCTATCGGCTAACACAAAAGCCCGGTGCGTTACGCCTATCGGCTAACACACCCTACTTACTTTCTTGGATAATAGCAATCCTAAATCAATTGTAAGAATTCTTGTTCCCTGCTCCTGTTCTCTCCCCATCACCCCATCACCCCATCACCCCATCACCCCATCTCCCCATCTCCCCATCACCCCATCTCCCCATCTCCCCACACTCCCTACTCCCTACTCCCTACTCCCTAATTTCTTAAGACTCCGATACGCTTCAGTCAATGACGTCAAATAAGGTTTAAGGCGACGATCCACGAATTGAAGCATCGGTTGGTTACTCTCCCCCACCGCACAGGTATAGTAAGGAATATCGCTATCGAGTTGAGCCATGATAGACTCTGCAACCAGCATGGCACCACGGCCACGCCGTTGGAACCGTCGCACCACAAACATCGAGGTATAGCGGATAGTATCTGGGCCAACCCGGTGGTTCACCATCCAACCCACAACCTCTCCTTGATAGAGCAAACCCAAACTGTTGAGGGGTTCTAGTTTTGAGGGTTCCAGAAACGGAGACAAGGATTCAGGATACCAAACCTTTTGCTTTTGCCGTTGGTGAATCCGTTCCTCCTGGGCTGGGGTTAGCTCTGCCCAAGGAAACAGGGTGAAATCTTTCGGGAAACGATAGTGGTGGATCCAGGGGGCTTGGGCAATATGTTCGCTATCAGATTTTGCCAAAATTAGGGAAATTTTAGGAGTTTCCCATCCCAATCTTTCCAGCAAGGGTTCTAAGGCAACGGTGGTGAGTTCTGTGGCTTGGTAGGATAGCTCCATTTGGCTACAACCCAGTTCCCGGACGTGGCCTTCCAGATGGGTGATTAACCCGCTGGCAACCCCCTGTCTGCGGTTTTCTGGGTGGACGAACAGGGAAAGAATGACCCCACTAGTGGTGTCGGTTTTGGGGTCTTTGCGCAGTTCCGCCACCAGCAAGCCCACCATTTCATCATTTTCTACTGCTGCTAAACCCAGCAGTTCCCCGAGAGGGCTGGCACCTTGCCAGTGGCTAGCAATGCTGGGGCAGGTGTAGTCATCGTATTCTAAGGAGGCAGCAGCATCAAAGTTTTCGAGCCACTGATAGGTAATTTGGGGGGAGTAGGTGGTAGTCACTGGCTTTGGGGAATTGGGAATCGGGAATCGGGAATCGGGAATCGGGAATCGGGAATCGGGAGTCGGGAATCGGGAATCGGGAATCGGGAATCGGGAATCGGGAATCGGAACCCACCCCTAACCCCTCCCAGGAGGGGAACGGGAATCGGGAATCGGGAAATTAATCGTAGGGTGGGCAGTGGCTGTTGCCTGAAATTGGCTAGCAGCCGTGAAGCTATGATCAGCCACTGCCCACCAGACAGGAACTTTTTTTAACTCTATCTGTCATGCAGCCAGCAAATGCGATCGCTTCCATTTTCAGATGGGGAGATGGGGAGGAATCGTAGAATCGTAGGGTGGGCAGTGGCTGTTGCCTGAAATTGGCTAGCAGCCGTGAAGCTATGATCAGCCACTGCCCACCAGACAGGAACTTTTTTTAACTCTATCTGTCATGCAGCCAGCAAATGCGATCGCTTCCATTTTCAGATGGGGAGATGGGGAGGAATCGTAGGGTGGGCAGTGGCTGTTGCCTGAAATTGGCCAGCAGCCGTGAAGCTATGATCAGCCACTGCCCACCAGACAGGAACTTTTTTTACTCTCTGTGTCATGCAGCCAGCAAATGCGATCGCTTCCATCTTCATGATGCATCTAAATTATTACTCTTTTACCCGGTGGGTGGCATGGGCATCTTGGTAAAATATCTTGGTGGAACCGGCATCTTGCCGGTTATCAATATTCCCAGGCAGGCAGGATGCCCACCCCACTCCTATTCATGCCGCCTCTCATATCAAGGCTTCTGCCAACGCTATAAACCCAAGAAGAAGCCTGCTCCACAATGCCACTGGGGTAGCAAGCTTCTCTCAAGTCAGCCCTCAGTTTCGAGTGCGACTCTACCTTCTGCGACTAATGCCCGCCAAGCACGCCCGTGCCAGGTAACCGAAAACGAGTTAGTTGCACAGGTAGCTCGCCAATTTATCCAGGCGAATCGTGCGCCATCCGAGACCAAAAAGGGGTTTTGACATTTTGATCGGATAGTGGTAAATTAAGGGCACTACTCGGCGTCGTCGCCCGCAAAAGGACGTCCTTTCATTGGATTTACTTCTGACGCTCCACAGTACTGGGAGAGGGACTCGGAGACTGACTCCTCATTTTGCCTTGCTACCCCGTTTCGAGAAACAGGAGCAGTCTGTTTGGGTAGGAGTTTTTTCTTGGGCATGGTTTCATCTCCATAGAATTAAACTTTCTGTGGTTTAGCTTATTGAGTTGGCTGTGCCTGTGTCAATAGGTTTTTTCTTACGTTTTGTTACGTGGGGAGTGGGGAGTGGGGAGATGGGGAGATGGGGAGATAGGGAGATAGGGAGATAGGGAGATAGGGAGATGGGGAGATAGGGATAATCGTAGGGTGGGCAGTGGCTAGCAACGGAATTAGCCAGAGCCGTGAATATATCATCAGCCACTGCCCACCAACCAGGAACTACTTTTTTTAGAGATGGGGAGATGGGGTAATGGGGAGAATCGTAGGGTGGGCAGTGGCTAGCAACGGAATTGGTAAACAGCGGTGAATATATGATCAGCCACTGCCCACCAGCCGGAACTACTTTTTTTAGAGATGGGGTGATGGGGTGATGGGGAGTTTGATTAGAATGTGTAGTGTGGGCTATGGGCATAATCTGATAGCACCTCAAGTAGCGTGCGCGTAGCGCATTAGCTGATAGCTTACCTATAATCAGGCATACCATTACGTAAACGAACGAGTAAACTTGTGATGGAAAACAAAGTAATCGATGTCAGTGGTCTAAGTCCAAAACAGATTGCTATCATTACAGAAATTGTTGAGACTTTTAAGTTAGTTGCTCAACAAACTAATTTGACCCAAGATTATCGACAAGCTGAAACTCCCACAAAATCTTTAAATCTTGCCGAGAGAATCAAACAACGTTTTGCTCATTTAGCAGATGTAGAAATTCCAGAAATTACCAGAGATAAAATGCGTACTCCTCCTCAATTTTATCAATGATCATTTTAGATACTAATGTCATTTCCGAGTTAATGAAAGGTAATAACTGTTCAGTAAGTATCTCTAACTGGACATCTCAACAACTTATAACCAACTTATATACTACTACCATTACTCAAGCCGAAATTCTGTATGGTATTGCTATTTTACCCCAAGGTAAAAGACAAGATGAACTGCAAAAAGCGGCTAACTTAATGTTTACAGAAGACTTCTCAGGGCGTATTCTTTCTTTTGACCAAAAAGCGGCTGTAAGTTTTGCCTTAATTGCATCCAAAAGAATAAAAATAGGACAACCAATTTCTCAAGCCGATGCTCAAATTGCAGCTATTTGTTTAATCCATAATGCTACCCTTGCGACTCGTAATGTTGATGATTTTAAAAACTGTAATATTGCCATTACCAATCCCTGGGACTATCGAGTAATATCAGGTCCGGAGAATTAGTTAGAAAAAACTTTATACCTTGAAACCTTATTCTTTTACTTCTGCCTTCTGCCTTGCTTTTGCGCCTAGTATAAGTATTCAACCGGACATGATATTACATATATTCTACCAAATCTTCTAATGGTTCATCAAAATCATCTGACATAATGATTTGACCTGCCCAACTACCATAACCGTGAGTGGTTCCTATCTTTTCGTGATCAGATTGTGTATTATTTGGATAGTTTTCTCGTAAATAGTCTGCATAATGCAATAGTTCCCTCTTGAGATGTTCAGGCAGACTAATAACGACTTTCCATAAGGCTAACTCAGTATTCATAACGTTTATTTTAACCAGTAACGTAGGGAGTCGGGAATCGGGAATCGGGAATCGGGAGATTAATCGTAGGGTGGGCAGTGGCAAGAATCGCGAAATCGGCAAGGTTGGTGAAGAGCTGATCAGCCACTGCCCACCAGAGGCGGAAGTATTTTTTTTAGTCTATCTGTCAAGGATTGGCAAATGCGATCGCTTCTACTCAAGAATGGTAGGGTGGGCAGTGGCAAGAATCGCGAAATTGGCAAGGTTGGTGAAGAGCTGATCAGCCACTGCCCACCAGAGGCGGAAGTATTGTTTTTACTCTATTATCGTAAAGCATGCTTCAGATGCGATCGCTTCCATCTTCAGGATGCATCTGATTAAAGCTGTTTGACCCAGTGGGTAGAATGGGAATCGAATGTGGAACCGGCATCTTGCCTGTTTCCAAATGCCATGGAACGGGCATCCAATGTGGAATGGGAATCGAATGTGGAACCGGCATCTTGCCGGTTACAATTCTCAGCATCCAATGTGGAACCGGCATCTTGCCGGTTACAATTCTCAGCATCGAACGTGGAACAGGCATCTTGCCGGTTACAATTCTCAGCATCGAACGTGGAACAGGCATCTTGCCCGTTCCAATTGTCAGAAAATCAGGGCTAGCCCGTCACGCAACTACTCAGCATCGCCGCCCGCAAAAGGAACACCCCTCGGTAACCCCCTGCCGCCGCCTGCACCAGCCGGTGCGATCGCATTAGCATCTGCTGTTGAAGCATTCCCCACAGTTTCACGCTGAACAGGAGCAGCTTGAAGGGGAGTGAGTTTCTTAGTTTTCATGATTTTCACCCAGAATCAATTATTCTGAATTTATTCTACCCTTTCTTGAGATGTCAACCTAGGATATAGCGGTTCTTAATTTTGTGAGGTACAGAGTTCTCGGTTTTAGGGAACAGGGAACAGTAAATAGAGAATCGGGAATCGGGAATCGGGAATCGGGAATCGGATAAAAATAATGTGTACCTCATTATACCGGAAATAATATAGCAATTTGCAGATATTTTAATTATTAAAATTGCGCAAAAAACCTAATTTAAAATTATAAAAATAACTTATTTTGGAGGCCAATTGCTCTATTGACTGTTCCCTGTTCCCTATTCCTTGTTCCCTGTTCCCTGTTCCCTGTTCCCTAAACAACCATAACTATGTACTTAAACAACTCGCCAACCGTTATGGAAACCAATCGTCATCCAAAGCTTGTGTGAGATAAATTTCTGCTTCTGGGGGAAGTGTAAACAGTTTAGAAACGGATTTTACAGCACTGGTATAGGCTTTGTCATAGAAAGTTTCCAGTTGAGTACGAAGGCTAGGGCTATCCTCAATAATAGTTTTAATTTGGGTGCGAAAGTTAACAACTTCAGCCGCCCAATGATTCCTATTTCGTTCTTGTTCAGATTTCCAATAAGCCAGTTTCAGCAGGTGTTATAAAAGACGGGTTAAAAGACTCAATAATGCTCGCTTTTCACTTTTACCCATGCTTTCAATTTCTTCAATTAAATTCTCCCAGTCCACCTCACTAAAATTACGATTTCGGAGATTTTCTACGGTTTCCTGTATCCATTGATAGTAGTCAGTTTCATAGGATGTGTATGGTTTCATGATTTTAGATACTAATGTTATTTATTTAGAGAACAGGGAATCGGGAATCGGGAATCGGGAATCGGGAATCGGGAATCGGGAATCGGGAATAGCGATCGCTGCATCAAGACAGGGAATCAACGTTAAATAAGACTGTAAATCATAACTGCGATAAACGCTATAAAATCAAAAAATATTTGGCACTCCTTCCTAAGGTTACCTGTTCCCTATTCCCTGTTACCTATTCCCTTTTCCCATCAATTCTGTATAATTTAGTAGCAAACAAATTTTATGATTGTTTTATGAACATAGGGATTTTATACACAGGGGGCACCATTGGTTCTGTGCAGGGACCCGATGGGCTGTATCCACTAGATACTGTTGGTTTCCAAAAGGCGTTTGATGAGAATATTTTGCCGATAATTCAAAGTCAATATCCCGATTGTACCATTGGCTATATTGATATCGGGTTTGGTCCCAATAACAGCACTCTCGACAGTACCAACTTGCAGCCCCAAGACTGGTGTACTATTGCGATCGCAATCCTGGAAGCCTACGATAGCTATGAGTCTTTTATTGTGCTCCATGGCACGGACACCATGGCTTGGACCGCTTCCATACTGTCGTTTTTGATGACGGGGTTAGATAGCGATGGCAACTATAACGCTTTGTTGAGCAAGCCGTTGGTTGTGACTGGCTCCCAACTGCCACTATTTGTAGAGAAAGCCGACTCCTCCTATACTGTACGCTTCAACACCGATGCACTCCAAAACGTCTGTGGTGCCGTAACCTCCTGTTGTGAAGGTGTACCGGAAGTTTGTCTGTACTTTGATTCCACCTTAATGAGGGGCAATCGCACGGTCAAGACCAACGCCAGTGAGTTCAAAGCCTTCTCCACTCCCAACTATCCCAATATTGGGGAATATGGCTTAGACTTTGACGTGGACAACAAAGTCGTGCGCCCCTTGCCCACAGACCCCTCTCTTGCACTCTCTGTCAAGGGCGAGCCTGCTTATGACGCTTTATCAGCTCAACTGACCTACATTAACGATAATATTAACAGCATTACCATTCTTCCCTTTTCGGCTTTCCCCGCCTATTATGATGTCTCTGCTGACCCCAATACCAGCGTACTTGGGGATATGCTGGCGGCCTGTATTAATCAGGGAGTCGATGGTTTAATTCTGGAGTCTTATGGGGCAGGTAATTTCCCGTCTGGCAATCCAGACACTCCTGAGAATGGGGCGATTTACAAAGTTCTCGACGAAGCTGATAACAATGGTACCGTGATTGTTGAGTGTACACAAGTTCTCAGCGGGATTGTCAATTCCCAGACCTACGCAGCAGGTTCATGGCTGAGTCAGGTAGGAGCAGTTGGTGCCTATGATATGACCCCAATTGCCGCTGCCACCAAGCTTACCTACTTAAAGCTGTTAGCTAAATACTATAACTGGGATCAATACAAGATTAAAGAACTGATGATGACTAATCTCGTGGGCGAGATTATGGATGTCAACGTTCTCGATGCCAGAGGAGAAGGCTTCTTAGCGCCGGGAGAGACAATTATGGCTCTTGATGGCACTGCCATTTTGACCAACGAGCCCGGACAGGGTCCAGTCTTAACTGGCACTAGCTTAGAAGAGCCTTTCGTGTTCCTTGAGGATCCCAGCTCTGCCAAGTTGCCTGGTCAATTGCATATGCAAGAAGACGGTCAATTAATCTTCTATGACCGGGACAACCAAGCCGTTTATCAGGCCGGGGGCGAACCAGATCCTGACACCCGCTCATCCAAGCTGATCCTAGAAGGTGAAACTACTGATGGTGGCACCAAGCTTTATATCGAGAATTACGGCAAAGAGCCCTTCTATATTTATCCCGAACAGTCCGATGCTAAGGGCAAGAATAAATCCCAGGGTAAGGGCAAGCATAAATCCCAGGGTAAGGGTAAGAAGAAATAATATCAAGTCCGGTTGAATACCCATAATTAACAGTAGGGTGGGGAGATGGGGAGATGGGGAGATGGGGGAGATTTTGATTAAGGGTAATTATCCGGACATGATATTAGGGAATAAGTACAAAGCGCAATGTTCCTTTATAAGTGCTTTGCGATCGCTTTTCTTTAGACATCAATACACTTAAAACAGTTTCCAATTATTTCTATAAATCCGTGTAGGGATTGTGATGCTTTTTGTTACCTACTCCCTACTCCCTACTCCCTACTCTCTATTCCCTATTCCCTATTCCCTATTCCCTATTCCCTTTATTCTAAACTAATAGAGTCACTATCTTTAAACTACCATGATTGCTGATAAAATACCAAATTACATTTCAAAAGAAGACTATCTCTCCCAAGAAGAAGATAGTGCCATCAAACACGAGTATAGTGATGGAGAAATCTATGCTATGGCTGGAGCCAGTGATGCCCATGTTACTATTGCCGGAAACTTATTTGCACTGTTAAGAAATCATGTAAGAGGCACTGGTTGTCGGGTTTATATGGCAGATATGAAAGCGTATATTGAAGCCGCCAATAGTTATTACTATCCTGATGTTATGGTGACTTGCGATGCCAGAGATAGAGAATTGACCAATTATAAAAAATATCCTTGTTTAATTGTCGAAGTTTTATCTCCCAAAACCGAAGCCTTTGACCGGGGTAACAAATTTTATAACTATCAAAAATTAGACACATTGGTGGCAGGGCTATTTCATTCTAAATATAAACAAGATATGGTATAATTGAGCGCAAATTTAGTCTAATCCATCTACTCTTGTGTCTCAAATCGCAATTATAGAAGCCTTTGCAGAGCTCGAAGACCCTCGTC
>NZ_JAAHHU010001710.1:0-1055 GCF_010672095.1 Moorena sp. SIO3I6
GAATTTTGAAGCTTTAGAAAGCTTAACCACATGCCAAGATTCAGTGGACAAAGTAGCAGTAGCTCCCGGTCTTGTTAAACAAGGTGAGAAGTTAGCGAAAGAGGGGGATATTGATGGTGCTATTGCTAAGTTTAAAGAAGCCAAAGAATGGAATCCGGAGCTAGAATTAGACCCAGAGAAGAAGGCCAATGCGATCGCTCTTTTTACAAAAGGTGAGAAGTTAGCAGGAGAGGGCGATATTGAGGGTTCTATTGCTCAGTTTCAAGAAGCCAAAGAATTAAATCCCAATCTAGAATTAGACCCAGAGACAAAAGCCAAACGGCTAGCAGCTGCTGCTAAAGTTAACAAAGGTGAGCAGTTAGCTCGAAAGGGTCAATTAACCAAATCCCTATCTCTCTATAAAGAAGCACAACAACTAGATCCAAACCTAGAAATTGATGCTAATTCTTGGAACGCACTGTGTTGGTTTGGTAGCCTCCATGGATATGCTGCTAAAGTGATGGATGCCTGTGAAAAAGCAGTAGCAAAAGAACCTGAACATGTCGGTATTCTTGATAGTCGTGGTTTGGCTAGGGCTCTGACTGGGGATACCGCAGGAGCGATATCAGATTTTCAGGCATTTGTAGACTCGACCAGCCATGATGAGTGGAAAGCAAAACGGCAAAAATGGATAGATGAGCTCCGGGCTGGTAAGAATCCTTTTACGGAAGAGGTGTTGGAGGGTTTACTTGAGGAGTCATGGTAGGGAAGGCAATAGGCAAGCATATGCGCTATGCGCACGCTACGCGAACAGCGGTCAGCCGTCAGCGGTCAGCCGTCAGCGCCTGGAAACTTTAACAGGCAAGATGCCTGTTCCACCAAGATGCCTATTCTACCAAGATGCCCCAAACATTCCTAAACTCAGCAAACGTAAGTCTAAGCTGACTTCAGACTTCAGACTTCAGACTTCAGACTTCAGACTTCTGACTCCCGATTCCCGACTCCCGACCAGTTTTTTACAAAATTTTTCAAAATATGTTACAATTAAAGATTATTTGTGTATAATATAAATGTGG
>NZ_JAAHHU010001711.1:0-1054 GCF_010672095.1 Moorena sp. SIO3I6
GTGGGCATTGCTGAGCTTGATCATGATTGAACC
Source organism: Moorena sp. SIO3I6 (assembly GCF_010672095.1). Lineage (NCBI taxonomy): Bacteria > Bacillati > Cyanobacteriota > Cyanophyceae > Coleofasciculales > Coleofasciculaceae > Moorena > Moorena sp. SIO3I6. The sequence goes on from NZ_JAAHHU010001711.1 coordinate 34, forward strand.
CCGATAAATTAAATGGGCAATGCCCACCAATACCCTTAAATCTTTGGGTGGGTAAAGTAATGGTGAATTCGGATAGGATTGGGGGTTAGAAAGCAACAATGGGTACCCTGGTTGGTGGGCATTGCTCAGATGAATTTGGGCAGGGTTGGGAGTTGGTTTCAAGCAATGCCCACCCTACAAAAGCTTAATTCTTAATTCTTAATTCTTAATTCTTAATTCTTAATTCTTAATTCTTAATTCTGTCAACCTTCTTCAACTTTCGAGCAGAGTTGATTCAATAACTCTTGTGGAATTGCCTCAAAATTTTCCAAGAGAAAATCCATTAAGGCCAGATGGTATAAGGAATCGGAAGAAGGAGATTTATAGCGAGAACTTTGAGCGAGCCAACTGTTAACAGCGTAAGTTGAGCGGCAGCAGATTTGAGCAATGTCTTCTTGGTTAACTTGCCATTTCCAATAAAACTCCCGAGGAGTCATGGATAGTCGGCAGAAGCTGTATAGGTTTATCAAGATTCGCTCTCGCTCAGTGATGGCACGAGGCATTGAAAGTGGGCGTGTAGATTGGCACTGGGCAATTTGGGCAAGGCGGTCTAGGGCTCGCTGACACTTAATCAGATGATCAGTTGAGCGTTTTTTTGGCATCATGGAATTACCTCAAACATAGTGTTTGCTTGGGGATATAAGCCGCGCTTCCAGGTGGCAAGCTATAAGCGCGGCTTTTTGTCCAAGAATCTTATCGAAATAGCGGACATTTTTATTATTACTAATATCTTGTAAAAAGTCAATGGTATTTTTAATATTTAATATTTATTTACATTTTATAAAAATGAATAATTTTGGATTTTATAGATAAGAATTAGTTATTTTGTTAGGTAATTTTTGATTTTTAATATAAACATCATAGGGTGGGCATTGCTAATGTGAATTCCGGAAGAATGGTAGGGTGGGGATTGCTGATAACTATCAAAATTGTTCCCTGATAAAATAAATGGGCAATGCCCACCAAGACCCAAGACTCGTAG
>NZ_JAAHHU010001712.1:0-1053 GCF_010672095.1 Moorena sp. SIO3I6
TCGCCTGAGGGGGTTGGTATACGGAAAACCCCATCTCGCTCCTACAAGTCTGAGAGTGATGAGTGTAAAAACCTACTGTACCGCCGAAGCAACGGTTTTCTGAGACGAGGCGAAGGTCTGTGGACATGGGGCTGGTTCAAATGGACTTACCATGAAGGCGAATGTTGCTGTCCAGCATTTTAACGTTTCTTCAGGTGTGTTTGCCGAAGCTGCACTTAACTTTACTAAACTACCTTCTAAATAAACAATTTTCAACTAACTTGCCTGATGGAATTAATTCTTTACAGTAAACCCGGTTGTCATCTTTGTGAGGGATTACTTGAAAAGCTAGAGATGATTGAAGGCTTAAACTTTAAGCTAGAGGTTCGAGATATTACCAGTCGAGAGGATTGGTTCCAATCCTATCAGTATGAGGTGCCAGTACTATGTATTAACCACTGTAGTCAGGAAAAGCTCCTACCTCGCCCCTCTCCTCGTGCTAGCGTTGCACAATTGCAGCGAATGTTACGGAAATATTTCCCTGTTAGTGAGTCAAAATAGGCGATACATCAGGTTGACGGTTTGACGGTTGACGGTTTGATGGTTGACAGTTGACTGGTGGCTGTGATGATTCGGTAGATCTTATAGTGTCGTTTGGTGCGATAAATATGAAGCTAAGGGAATTATTAGCCAAAATTGCCAATAGTGTGAAAATGCCTAGCTCCGAGGGTCTTGATGTGGTCGTTACAGGCATCTGTACCAATTCCCACGCCTGCCAACCGGGGGATTTATTCATCGGGATGCCAGGCACTAGGGTAGATGGTGGAGAGTTCTGGGAAAGTGCGATCGCATCTGGGGCAGTAGCAGCGATAATTTCTCCCCAAGCGGCTGCCAAACATCCCCCCCAGGAACTTTCACCGGAAACAGGAGTTTGTGTAATTGCCGCTGATGACATGACCACCGTGTCTGCTCAAACTGCAGCAGCCTTCTACGACTACCCAGCACAGCAGCTAAGACTGATTGGAGTCACTGGTACCAATGGCAAAACTACCACTACCCATCTGATTGAATTTC
>NZ_JAAHHU010001713.1:0-1050 GCF_010672095.1 Moorena sp. SIO3I6
TTGTCAGTAATGATCACTGTTTAAAGAGACTGGAGGGACACACCGGTTGGGTGACTTCTGTGGCATTTCATCCCAATGGTGAAATTCTCGCTAGCAGCAGCGCTGACCAAACCATACACTTGTGGTCAGTAAGTACAGGTCAATGCCTGAAAGTATTGTGTGGTCACTCCTATTGGGTGCAATCCGTTAGCTTTAGTCCTCTTGGTGAGATTCTTGCCAGTAGTGGTGATGACAAAACCATCCGCTTATGGGAGGTCAATACTGGTGAATGTTTTAAGATATTACGAGGTCACACCAGTTGGATTTGGTCTGTTACCTTCAGTCGAGACGGTCAAACCCTAGCCAGTGGTAGTGAAGACGAAACCATACGCTTATGGGATGTCAGGAGTAGTGAATGTCTCAAGGTTTTACAGGGTCACAGTAGTCGGGTACAGTCGGTAGCATTTAGTCCTGATGGCCAAACCCTAGTTAGCAGCAGTGGAGACCAAACTGTCCGGGTTTGGGATGTTAGGACTGGGGAATGTGTCAGGATTTTACGAGGCCATAGTAAAGGTGTCTGGTCTGTCGCCTTTAGTCCTGATGGTGAATTTATTGCCAGTGGTAGCTTAGATCAAACCGTGAGACTTTGGCACGCAAGTACGGGTAACTATCTGAGAACCTTACACGGTCACAGGAATTCAGTACGGTCATCGATTGGGTTTAGTCCCGTAAAACATCAAGATCACCAGGGTAGATCTGATCAAGAACAGGTGAGCAGTTATTGGCTTACTTGTGGCAGTAATGATGGGACTATTAAAGTTTGGGATACTCACACAGGTCAGTGTATTAAAACCCTCATTCCTGATCGACCTTACCAAGGTATGAACATCACAGGGGTTACCGGTTTGACCCTAGCACAGAAGTCAGCACTGGAAGCGTTGGGCGCGCTGAGTTGATCTAGAGAAGATGGGAACGAAACACGAGTTCAAATTGGGTGTCAGGGATTCGCTGACGGGATCCTTCTGTATAAGAGCAAGTGCGGTAGCGACCGATGATTACCCATTGGGTTGG
>NZ_JAAHHU010001714.1:0-1050 GCF_010672095.1 Moorena sp. SIO3I6
CAGTAAACCAAGTTTATGTCCTTTTTGAATGATCTTCTGATAAATTACAGACTCTTGCATCACGTCCTCCGGAAATAATTCTGTGATCAACCGTTGGTCAAACCGCAAACCAGCTAGTAACTGGGTACAAGCGGATATGTTAGTAAAAGCTAGTGGTTCTTCAATCCTATCCACTGCTGCCGCCACTTGCTCTAATAATCTTGTCGGAGACTCACTGAATGCCAGAGGAGCAAAGGGCAATAAGGCGGGATTGGCCAAAAATAGCTCAGGGTCTTGCTCCCACATCCTGATTACTCGATAGCGATGGCTGGTGTTAGTATCGACCAACTGATTAGTATAAACTTTTTCTGAGCGAGTGAATTTCAGAAATATCACCACCTGCTCTATGGGACAATCATACTTTTCTTTGAGTCTGACCCAATACTTGAGCATTCTCAATGGTAGGGATGGCTTGGAAGCCGGTAGGGTTTGAAATTCCCACTGCAATATTTGATTAGGGGTTTGCAGCAGCGTCAAGGAATCGGCGTGAATCGGTTCGGTATTTAACTCAGTTTTCAGGACTGATATTTCAGTAACTTCAATATCATGAAGCCACTTGACCAAATCAGCTGGGTAGTTTTCGGCGAGATATTTACAGATATTATCGTAAGCCAAGGTAGTTATCTTAGGTTAACAGTACCTGGCCGAGTTTACAGGATTTAGTCAAAAAAAGCGATCGCGTAGCGTGACCAAAGGTCAATCGCTTTTAGCGGAAGCGAAGCTTCCGGAGCGTAGCGTGACCATTCGCGTAGCGTGGCCTTTTGGCCAAGGTCAATCGCTTTTAGCCTGGCCATAGGCCAATCGCGTTCGCGTAGGGGCTCTTTGAGAGCATCGCTTTTTTTATTGCTGATGGGATGCCAACCACACAGCTATATCGGTGACTGTCTCAAAATCCAACAGCGCCTCGCTCAACTCCTCCAATTGAGCCACAGAAAGCTTTTGAATCCCCTGTTGTAGCTGATCGTCAACATTACCAAACCGACGGGTCAGTTGACGTATCACGATTGAGTA
>NZ_JAAHHU010001715.1:0-1049 GCF_010672095.1 Moorena sp. SIO3I6
TGATGCAGAGGTCAAAATCAATGGTAAAAGTGTAGGGAAGATCTACTCCTACGAGGGAGCTAATCCCAATCACTGGTTTACCCAAATCATTAACATTGGTGCTGGAATACTCAAGGATGGCGATAATGAGCTGGAGGTTGAAGCCGTAGATTTACCAAACCCCTCTGCTGGCGACCTCTATAACGATTTTTACATACGGGATGTGGTTTGCTTCTTCCAGCGGGAAGATTAGGAAACGTCTATAGCGAAAGTATAGTTTAGGACATAGTTTTTGGTTTAAAGGGAACAGGGAATAGGGAATAGGGAATAGGGAATAGGGAACAGGAAACAGCGGATCTCGGAGCAGAAATTATGTTTTAACCTTTACTTCTACTGCTATAGTTTCAGTTTCTATTTTTAAGGGGGTAGGTAAACTACCTGATCAGGGTAGTTTACCTACCCCCGCCCGACTCCCGATTCCCGACTCCCGACTCCCGACTCCCGACTCCCGATTCCCTAATTCCCTATTCCTCTACTCGCTCACCGGTCAAGCTAAAGGCACGAGCTTCAGTAATTTTAACTAGAACTAGCTCACCTTTAAGGTGATTAATATCCCCAGTGAAGAACGTCAGACGATTTCCTTTGGTTCTGCCCATCACTTGAGTATTGTCTTTGGGATTCTGGTCTTCCACCAGCACTTCCTCAATCCGTCCCAGATAACGTTGCGATCGCTCAGCTGCTTTTACGGCAACTAGGTGGTTGAGACGTTGAAGGCGATCGCATTTGACCTCCTCAGGGAGCTGATTTTCCCACAATGCTGCTGGTGTACCAGGACGAGGGGAATAGGCAGCGGTATTGAGCTGGTCAAAGCCAATATCTTCTACTAGTTTTAGGGTATTTTCAAATTGTGCTTCCGTTTCCCCAGGAAAGCCCACAATCGCATCTGCACTAATCGAAGCATCGGGCATATACTCCCGAATGGTATTAATAATCCGGCGATATTTCTGGTGGGTATAGCCCCGTGCCATAGCTTTGAGAATATCGTTATCCCCAGATTGGAAGGGAATGTG
>NZ_JAAHHU010001716.1:0-1047 GCF_010672095.1 Moorena sp. SIO3I6
GTGTTGCTACGCTCTAGCACGAAGGGATTACTTGTTTCTATTCCTAAAAAATGCTTTAATGATTCTAAGGACTTTTCTCGGTACTCTTCTTCGACTATATTAATGATCACAATATCTTCGGGAGCGAAATAATCATAATACTGAGATAACTGTAGGGCATAATCGCTATAATTAATATATTTATTACGACTAGTCGAAAGGGCTTGATTGATATCCAATTTTTCTCTATCGACTAACAAGTTATGAAAAAAATGGGAAATCGATCGCTGTAATGGATCTCGAACTAGATAAATCAATTTAACGTTTTTCAAGACTTGCTTGATTCGCGCCGGAACCCCTGGATAGTCTGGATACTTTGTATAGTGGGTAGAAGCTTCCAGCTTTATTCCATTTAAGGGAGGAAACATTGCTAAATACCAGTCGATACCTGTTTCCCAGTTGCCTCCTCTATCTCTATCCACAAAAAATTTAGTATCCTTCACCACCGAGGGGTTGATTGATGGGCAGTTTTTAGACAAGGAATGAAACAGCGAAGTTGTTCCGCATTTCATCCCACCAATAATAATATAGTGTTTGCTTATATCCCTTTTCATATACCAAATCCAGATTAGAAAGAATCATCAGTACCAACCTTAAAAGTGCTGTGATAACCATTAAATTTTCAGGAACGCCTAAGAGGATATCTGAAAAGTTTTTTTATACTGATTTTTGCCCCCCTAGCCCCCCAAATTTGGGGGGAACAAGAGTCAATTTGCTTCTAAAAGTCCCCCAAAATTGGGGGATTTAGGGGGCTTGGATGTAGCCAATGAGACTTCTCAGACAACCTCTAAGCATTATATTTCTTTTCCCACTCTTTTAGAGCCATAGCATAATTTCCTGTAGCACTAATTAGGCTCCAAAATGTGCCAAAATCTTCCTGAGCATTTTCTAAGTTAAATTCCATTTTATGACTTTTTTTTTTGATAAATAATTCAAGATTAGCATTGACTGTGTTACAGTAATCAATACAAACATAAAGTCTTTCGTAATTAAAGTGTTTAGGAAGGA
>NZ_JAAHHU010001717.1:0-1046 GCF_010672095.1 Moorena sp. SIO3I6
TTTTTTAAGATGCACGAGAGAGAATTAAGAATTCAGGATAAGAATGATCAATGTATTGGGAGAATAAATAGGATTATTACCGATTAAACTCTGATTAATTGCTAATTAAGTAGAAAATTACCGTATTATGACTATAGGAAGGGAATCGGGAATCGGGAATCGGGAATCGGGAATCGGGACTGCATCGCTTAAACCTGTCTTGACTATTGCATGCCTTTTGCCTGGCGTTGCGTCAGTCTTTGAATGAATATTCGTAGAGTGGGCATCCTGCCCGCGCGAAAATAAGCATGAAACTGGCAAGATGCCAGTTCCACGCCTGATGCCCATTCCACCTCACTCTTAAAATCATTCAATTATCAGAGTGGGAGAGTTTGAGAGGGAAAAGAATACTCCGTCCTCTTAGGTCTTGAAGTTACCGTAAGGATAGGGTCGCCTTAATCAAACAGTTTTGACCCTTTTTCGCACAGCCGACCAACCATAAAGGCTCCACTATCCTAAGGTTTCGTCTTCGAGGATGAATTTTCCCTCTCAAATAGTGTTAATATAAAAAGTAAGGGTCTCAAAAAAAACTGGGTATTGACCCCACTCAGCTACCTCCGGTGCGGGGGAAAGTTACGCCCATGGAGATAACAACCAACTATGTTGTGCCTGGGAATCCCCATTCCTGCGACGGATGGGGAGGTTCAATAAGCAACACCTTTTGCCTTTTGCTACTCCCTACTCCCTACTCCCTACTCCCTACTCCCTACTCCCTGTTCCCTATTCCCTATTCCCTTTGCTCTCTCAACCAACGCTTTTTCCAATGGGAGGTTGGTTCAAGTAAAGAGTTTTGCTGCTCTAGGCGACGTTGGTGTAAAATGTCCGAGGCTGAGTCTGATAAATTCGGGTCTCGGTAAGGTACAGCGGCACGAGTTTGCAAATGTTCTTGCTCTCGGATTGATAAGCTAGGTAAATCAGTTTCAGTAAAGCTAGCAACAGTACCGGGTTGCCGATTTCCCACTTCAATGGTAGAGCCAATCGTAAACCCAGCTGTGATCAGGGCAATA
>NZ_JAAHHU010001718.1:0-1045 GCF_010672095.1 Moorena sp. SIO3I6
TTACTCAAAAGACCAAGCTTTCATCAAGCGGGTGATTGGCACATCCGGTGATACGGTTCAAGTCAAAGATGGCAAAGTTTATCGCAACGGTACTCCTCTAGACGAGGACTACATTGCCCAACCTCCCAGTTATCAGATGGGACTGGTGCAGGTGCCAGAAAATTACTTGTTTGTGATGGGAGACAACCGCAACAATAGCAACGATTCCCATGTTTGGGGTTTTCTAGGTAAAGACAAAGTCATTGGTCGTGCCTGTTTCCGTTTTTGGCCCTTTAGTGAACTTGGTTCGATCTGAACTTCGCCCTTCAACATCTCGGTAAATTTTCGGTTAATATCAAGCTCGTTGGTATCGTGATCACATCCCCAAGTGGGTAATGGGTAATGGGTAATGGGTAATGGGTAATGAGTTGCCAGTAATTACAATGACCAATTACCCATTACTAATATTAAGCTTGTGTGAACTTAAGCCCTCTACGGATTTCGGAAACTACTATAAGTTTAACTAATCAATTTTCATACTTAGGCCGGATGCGAATTGCATGCTCAACGTATATAATTTAGCTCAACTAACGATGCTCGCTGTTCAAGCTGATTTTTTAAAGCCTTGAGATCACAAGGCTAACTTTAATCAACATCAGGGCTTACTTTCTAAGAGGTTGTCTGAGAAGTATCATTTGCTACATCCAAGCCCCCTAAATCCCCCAAAATTGGGGGACTTTTAGAAGCAAATTGACTCTTGTTCCCCCCAAATTTGGGGGGCTAGGGGGGCAAAATTCAGTATCAAAAAACTTTTCAGATATCCTCTAAGTAGGGCTTGCTGAATAAGTCTACAAAGCGACTTTAGAGGCTACACAGCTTGAAAAATCTGAGTTTCACCCCTTGGTTTCCCAAGAAAACCCAGGGATTTCCCACAAAAGTACAAGGTTTTTGAGCGACAAGATGCCAAAACCTTGCACTTGTTTGGGGAAAAAAGGCTTGAAAGCCTTGTCGGGTATGCCTTCTGCATTCATGCAGCAAGCCCTATTTATGAGCTTATAGTATTGCT
>NZ_JAAHHU010001719.1:0-1044 GCF_010672095.1 Moorena sp. SIO3I6
ATTATGCCAAAAAATAGTGGACGAACTTTTGGAAATTAACCGTCGTTGGCTCAATTATTACAAGAAGGGTGAGCGGGCTATAGAGTTTGCACTGTGTACGTTATAAGCTTTATGTCCCCCTGTCAGAGGCACTGCCCACCTGAGGATTAATTTTATTAAAAATCTAGTAGAGATGTAGGGTGGGCAGTGCCTAAAAAAGCTATCCCAAACTTTGAAATTGGTATGAAGCACTGCCCACCTGAGGATTATTTTAATAAGTTCCTGTTGGTGGGCAGTGCCGATTAAACCTACTTATAGCTTTGTAATTGCTCGGAAGCACTGCCCACCCTACGATTCTACGATTCATTTTATTTAATTTGCTGTTGGTGGGCAGTGCCGATTAAACCTACTTATAGCTTTGTAATTTCTCGGAAGCACTGCCCACCCTACGATTCTTTTACATTTCTCGGAAGCACTTCCCACCCTACGATTCATTTTATTTATTTCCTGTCGGTGGGCAGTTCCTATCAAAGCTATCCCAAGCTTTGAAATTTATCGGAAGCACTGCCCACCCTACGATTCATTTTATATACAATTAAGTTTATCAAAAATGTAGACAATTAAAAACTAGTTTATTTTCCAAAATAATCCACAATTACCACCCTCAACACCCTCACGAATATCTCCATATTTCGTAATAAAAAAAATTTTCTAAACTCCTTGACATTGAATTAATTTATTAATATATTTATAATTCCAACAAAATTAATGAATAACTAGTCATGACGAAAAATCTTCCACCCAACTCCGATGAAAATCAGAACCCTGAAAACCCTGGTCGTAAACCTAAGAAAGTCAAGCACATCTTGATCGGTTCTCCTGAACAAGTTCGGCATACTATTTATGCCATTTATGCTCTTAAATACGCCTATCCCGACCATCGGTGACAACTTAAGCCTGTATGCCAATTGTCAAGGGGGTTGAGGAAAAAGGCTTGAAGAAAAACTCAGACTGACCCTTTTGTCGGTCAGGAAAAGGAGCAACAATAAGTTTGACCTTGGGTTT
>NZ_JAAHHU010000172.1:0-4162 GCF_010672095.1 Moorena sp. SIO3I6
AGACTCTGTTACAAGAGTGATCAATTGCAGGAGTAATCAAAAGGGTAGGGCATGATGCTTGCCCCCCTTTGCCAAAATATTTGCTTATACCAACAGGAATTACCCAGTCAGTCCTGTCCACACATATTGCTACACATCGGATCAGCCTATAAACTCCTCATCTAAAGGCTGACCGAAAACCCTGAGGGCGCAAGCCCCTAAATTCTATTTATGGGGTTAGCCCGAACAGGAATTTATTCCCTAACTGTTCGGGCGTCTTTTTTCTAACTTGGTAAGGTTCCAGATCTTCCCAGGAACTCTAGGTACTCAGATAAGCTCAACCCCGAACTGGCTGCCAAACGTTTCAGTCCCCGCCAACCAGTCTCAGTAGCCTTGATACTGTAACTTTTCTTTGCCTCTTCGTGCAATCTAGGTCTTCCTACTTTTCTTTTGATTTGTTCAGACATTTTACTTGACATTATAATTTAAGGGGTCTATAATTAGAGTAGCACTAAAACAGGTCGAGTAGATACAACAAAAGGAGGTGATGTGCGAGTGTTGGTCATGGAGTTCAAAGCTATTCTAAAAAAGCCTCAAGAATTAGCAGTAAATGAAGCTATTAGAACGGCTCGTTTTGTCCGGAATAAGGTACTTCGGTATTGGATGGACAATCGCGGAGTAAAGAAGAAAGAGCTCTATCGCTACAACACTCAACTAAGGGATGAATTTGAATTTGTTAAAGATCTAAACAGTCATGCTTGTCAAGCCTCTGTCGAGAACGTAGAGCGTGCTATTAAACGTTTTTTTGACAATTGCAAGAAAAAAGTGCCCGGCAAAAAAGGGTACCCTCGCTTCAAGAAACATTCTAGATCAGTCGAATACAAGCAGTCCGGGTGGAAATTATCCCCAGACAAGAAGTCTATAAACTTTACCGATAAAAAAGGGATCGGTAAGGTTAAGCTCAAGGGTACATGGGACTTGTGGCGTTTCGATTCGGCAAAGCCGACGCTACGCGAACAGAAGTTGATAAAGCGCGTTAGGATAGTCCAAAGAGCTGATGGTTATTATGTTCAGTTTTGTGTCAAAATAGATAACTTAAAGCGACTAGGAGCTACTGGATTCACTGTCGGGTTAGATGTCGGACTAAAAGAGTTTTACACTGACTCTGATGGTTATTCAGAACCTAATCCTAGGTTTTATCGCAAAAGCGAAAAACGATTAAAGTTTTACCAACGTCGGGTCTCCCGAAAAAAGAAAGGCTCATCTAACCGTAAGAAAGCCGTCAATAGATTAGGTAGACATCACCTTAAAATAAGTAGGCAGCGTGAAGAACATGCCAAGAGACTGGCACGTTGCGTAATCCGGTCTAACGATCTGGTCGCCTATGAAGATTTGAGGATCAAAAATCTAGTTAAAAACCACTGTCTCGCCAAATCTATTAATGATGCAGGTTGGTACAAGTTCAGGGAGTGGCTGGAATATTTTGGGCAAAAGTTTGGTCGGATAACTGTTGCAGTTAATCCTGCCTATACAAGCCAGAATTGTTCCAGCTGTGGTGAAGTGGTCAAGAAGTCATTATCAACTCGAACCCATGTCTGTAAATGTGGGTGTCGGTTAGATCGCGACCATAATGCCGCTAAAAACATCCTAACTAGAGCCTTAAGTACCGTGGGGCACACGGGAACTTTACTTAACGCTTGGGGAGATCTGTCCTCTACTTTTCCTGACTCCGGTTTGGTTAAGCAAGACGGGTCTATGAACCAAGAATCCCCCTGATTCTATCAGTGGGGAGTGTCAATAGGATCGGGCTGGGGGGATGCCATCTATGCCTAAAGATATAGACCGAAAGTAATAACTTAAACACTTATACTTAAACCCTTAGACGTAAACACTTAGATTCAAACACTTATAAATAAGGATTAGCAGCCATTATTGGGTTTTATCGGCGTAATTAGCAGTAATTACGCCTATTTACTGCTGTTTAATATTCACACCTTAGGCTTTTTACCTTTTTATAGGGTTTTTACACCTGAACCTGTACGGTCAACCCTACAGCCAGTCCCTGTCAAGCTATTGCAACAAAAATTTACAAAGTGTTATATTTATTTACATAAAGACGAAAGGAGAAAAAACCAAATGACTTTCAGCACTGACACCATTACCAAGTCCACTATGTACACCACCGTTGATGAAACTGGAGTGCTCAATAACTACGCCCCTGAAACCGAGATTTACTACGCAGATTTCCCAACACCCGAACAGCAACGTAATTATATTTCCCAAGGTGCTATAGCTAGCTTCTTAGTCAGCTTGTTAATTTTGACCGCCTTCGGTATCAGCTAAACCATTCGTTACTTATTTGACCACTACCTCGTAAAACACAAAGGAGAAAATGATGACTATTGTAATTGCACTGTTAATTGTGGGTTGGACTGCTGCAGCTCTAATTGGTACTCAAGCTTACTTCCGTGGTGAGCAAACCAAACCCATCCATGAGCGCAACTGGCGTAGTGAGTCTTTCAACAAACTGGCCAAATCCGTGACTGGTCAAGAAACTGACTATAGCGATCGCACTCCCGCCTATGCCATGGATGCTTTTGCTAGCAACTCTCTGCCCAATTCCTAATAACAAAGCATTTGACACTTTAATCAAGCAATGCTTTAAGGGTTTGACCCAAACCTCGTAAAACATAGACGAAAGGAGAAAAAACCAAATGACTTTCAGCACTAACACCATTACCAAGTCCACTATGTACACCACCGTTGATGAAACCGGAGTGCTCAACAACTACGCTCCTGAAACCGAGATTTACTACGCAGATTTCCCTTCAGTAGAACAGCAGCGTAATTATATTTCCCAAGGTGCGATAGCTAGCTTGTTAGTCAGCTTGTTAATTTTGACCGCCTTCGGTATCAGCTAAACCATTGGTTACTTGTTTGACCCAAAGCTTGTAAAAAACACAAAGGAGAAAATGATGACTATTGTAATTTCACTGTTAATTGTTGGTTGGACTGCTGCGGCGCTAATTGGTACTCAAGCTTACTTCCGTGGTGAGCAAACCAAGCCCATCCATGAGCGCAACTGGCGTAGTAAGTCTTTCAACAAACTGGCCAAATCCGTTACTGGTCAAGAAACTGACTATAGCGATCGCACTCCGGCCTATGCCATGGATGCTTTTGCTAGCAACTCTCTGCCCAATTCCTAATCTTGAAGCATTTGACAGATTAAGCAATGCTTTAACGGTTTGACCCAAAGCTTGTAAAAAACACAAAGGAGAAAATGATGACTATTGTAATTGCACTGTTAATTGTTGGTTGGACTGCTGGGGCGCTAATTGGTACTCAAGCTTACTTCCGTGGTGAGCAAACCAAGCCCATCCATGAGCGCAACTGGCGTAGTGAGTCTTTCAACAAACTGGCCAAATCCTTCACTGGTCAAGACACTGACTATAGCGATCGCACTCCGGCCTATGCCATGGATGCTTTTGCTAGCAACTCTCTGCCCAATTCCTAAACCAGAGGTCGATGCAGTATTCAGTGCTCACTAAATTGATTCGCTGGTTACAGGAAGACTTAGAGATTCCTGGGGCTTCCATTGCCCTGGCACTACGCCAGGGCGAACCAAGCCCAACCTTTTTACCCATGATTCTTTGGCAATACGGACTAATTACATTAGATCAATTAGATCAAATCTTTGATTGGTTGGAAGCCGTCTAAGTCTATTTCTGAATATATAGCAATTATCTTCACGAGTGAAGTCCAAATTTCTGGTTTTTAGGGAACAGGGAGCAGGGAGCAGGGAGCAGGGAATAGGTAATAATGAAAAAAAAATATGTACATCATAGCTATGATAAACGCTATAACTATTTCAGGTAACTATAGTAGTTTAATTTTAAATATCAAACTAGGATTGATATAAAAAGGTAACAGGTAATAGGTAAATGGAATTTCATGATCTATTTGGAAATGGTAGATAAGTCAACTCTATAAGGTAAGTCCGGGATTTGATAGTTAATACAAATTTTTTGCGCTCACACGGCTACACATCAATTTCATCTCCCCATCTCCCCATCTCCCCATCTCCCCATCTCCCCATCTCCCCATCTCCCCATCTCCCCATCTCCCCATCTCCCCATCTCCCCATCTCCCCATCTCCCCATCTCCCCATCTCCCCATCTCCCCA
>NZ_JAAHHU010000172.1:4172-10902 GCF_010672095.1 Moorena sp. SIO3I6
CTCCCCATCTCCCCATCTCCCCATCTCCCCATCTCCCCATCTCCCCATCTCCCCATCTCCCCATCTCCCCATCTCCCCATCTCCCCATCTCCCCATCTCCCCATCTCCCCATCTCCCCATCTCCCCAATTAACAATTTAAATGGGTGACAGCTTATAACTTTTAACCCTACCCTGGTAGGCTAAGAATGAGGGCTTTCACCCTCTATAAGAAAAAGATTTTAAACAAAGACTACGTTGCATCTATGAGTATTAAAGACAAACCTCAACCCCCTCGATCTCGCCTAATTGGCAATATTCTCTTGTTTTTAGGGGGTTTATTTCTTGTAGCTAACCTATTCTTGCCTGGATTCTTCGGACAGAAAATCCCTCGGGTACCCTACAGCTTGTTTATTGACCAAGTCCAAGATGGAAAGGTAGCGCGGGTTTATGTTGGGCAAGACCAAATCCAGTATCAGCTCAAAGCTGATACTGAAGAGCCAGGACAAATTCTGATCACGACCCCAATCTATGACCTAGAGTTACCCCAACGGTTAGAAGATAAAGGAGTAGAATTTGCTGCTGCTCCTCCCCCTAAACGAAGCTGGTTTACCATCGTGCTCAGCTGGGTGATACCTCCACTAATTTTTGTTGGCATTTTGCAGTTTTTTGCAGGGCGTTTTGGTGGTGGTGGACCCCAAGGTGCTTTGTCTATTAGCAAGAGTAAAGCTAAGGTTTATGTGCAAGATGATACCACTAAAGTTACCTTTAATGATGTGGCTGGGGTAGAAGAAGCCAAGACTGAATTACAGGAAATTGTGGATTTTCTTAAAACGCCCCAACGGTTTACTAACATAGGAGCACGAATTCCAAAAGGAGTGCTATTAGTTGGACCTCCTGGAACGGGTAAAACCCTAATGGCTAAAGCAGTAGCTGGGGAAGCTGGTGTACCATTCTTTAGTATTTCTGGATCTGAGTTTGTAGAACTGTTTGTTGGTGCTGGTGCTGCCAGAGTCCGGGATTTATTTGAACAGGCCAAAAAGAAAGCTCCCTGTATTATTTTCATTGATGAGTTGGATGCTATTGGTAAATCCCGTGCTAGTGGTTCTGGTTTTGTTGGTGGGAACGATGAGCGGGAACAAACCCTCAACCAGTTGCTAACGGAAATGGATGGGTTTGCTGCTGGTGATGCTACGGTAATTGTGCTAGCAGCCACTAACCGCCCTGAAACCCTAGATCCAGCTCTGTTACGACCAGGACGATTCGATCGACAAGTGTTAGTAGACCGTCCCGATTTATCCGGTCGCTTGAAAATTCTAGAAATCTATGCTAAGAAAGTGAAGCTGGGGGAGGATGTGGATCTAAAAGCGATCGCAACTCGTACTCCTGGTTTTGCTGGTGCTGACCTCGCTAATCTCGTTAATGAAGCAGCGCTGTTAGCTGCCCGCAACGGCAAAGAAAAAGTAACCCAGGCGGACTTTGCTGAAGCGATTGAGCGAGTAGTAGCTGGTCTAGAGAAGAAAAGCCGGGTACTCAATGACAAAGAGAAAACCATCGTTGCTTACCATGAAGTCGGTCATGCTCTAGTTGGTGCCTTGATGCCTGGTGGTAGTAAAGTCGCTAAAATCTCGATTGTGCCACGGGGGATGGCAGCACTAGGCTACACCCTGCAAATGCCTACAGAAGACCGCTTCTTAATGGATGAAAAAGAACTCCAAGGTCAGATTGCCACCTTGCTTGGTGGACGGGCAGCGGAAGAGATTGTGTTTAATAGCATTACCACCGGCGCTTCCAATGACCTCCAACGAGCTACGGATTTAGCGGAGCAGATGGTAACGACCTATGGCATGAGTAAAGTTCTCGGACCGTTAGCTTACCAGAAAGGTCAGCAGTCAAACTTTCTCGGAGATGGGATGATGAATCCCCGCCGCAATGTCAGTGATGAAACTGCTAAAGCGATTGATGATGAAGTCAAAGAGATTGTCGAAACAGGTCATCAACAAGCATTAGCGATTCTGAACGAGAATCGGGAGTTGCTCGAAACCATTGCTAAAGAAATATTGGACACGGAAGTAATTGAGGGTGACAAATTGCAAGAGCTTTTGAGTAAAGTTAAGTCTGCCGAGCAGGAGCCTGCTGTCGTTTAATCGCAATTTTCAATTGCAAGGATTACAAGGGTTGGGTGCGGAGTTTCCCCGTGCCCAACCCTTTGATTAATCAAGTAATCTGAATGCTTACATAGTATAGTTGTTATGAATGGATTATTTGATATTCTAGAAAAAATCGAAAAATGCCCTGGTATGTATATTGGTCGTCCTTCGGTAACCGATTTATTTATGTTTTTAGTTGGCTATGAATATGCTCGCAGTGAGATGGATATTGAGTTGACTGAAGCAGAAGCCAAATTTTATGAGGAGTTTCAACCTTGGCTACAGGAAAAACTGGGGGTTAAGTCGGTTACGTCATGGGCTAAGTTAATTATGCTTTCTTGTCATGATGAAAAAGTAGGTTTTGAATATTTTTTTCGGTTGTTGGCTGAATTTAAACAAAACCATGGCTTGTTAGCTACAGAATCAAGTTCTGAATTTGTTCGTCAATAATGATTATTGTTGAAGGTCAAAAAAAAGTAGAAACTTGGCACCAGGCATCAGCAGTTTCAGTACCTGCATATAGCCCTTAGCATCAGTAGGGTTCTCGAACCGAGCGAAAACCACTGGTGCCATCGGTGGTAACAACCTCACCATTACCCATGGGTATAGGCGATGGGACATAATATTAAGTTATCTCCTGTAAAGGGGACCCAGAGCCAGCCTTCCAGCCTGACGAAAACTCTAGGCTGGCTCTTCCCGTGGATTTTATTCTCCACAATTTCAGTTTAGCACAAAAAATTTAATATCATAGCATATTTTTTGAATTTTTGTAAATTTTTTTTTTTGAGGCACTATTTACTAAGTCCCAACTCCCAAAGGACGGTTAATTTATGCCTAATAGATTCCTCTTAGATCAGATTAGAGCAAATTTCTTTCAGCTGCAGGGGATGCTATCTGAAAATCCCCCCAGGGCAAACCCATCTAAATTCTCGAAACCTTAATCAGAAGTAATAAGTAAAAATACTTATTTTATGACTCTCATATCCAGTAGGTATTTGTAACTAAAATGTGTTTACCCTGAACAAAATTTGGAAAGCGTGAACCACCCCAGCCCCTGTTACCACAGTAAATACAGCTTTAACAGGCAATAATTTAACGATTTTCGGAGATAAGAGGATATAAGGATAGGTAAATGGCTAAATAAAACTAAATTTGATTAAAAATAATCGAATAAGCACCTTTGACACCATACTAATTAGTCTGCTTTAATCTACAGACGTGGGTAAAGAAATGTTAAGTAGCAAAAATCAGTGTTGATCAAATTTGCCGAAAACCCCGACTATGACCTTTTCTTGATGCAGTTGCTCATCAAGAAAACCCGTAATACCAAGCCGGTAGTCGCTCATGGGGGGGATCCCCAACACCGCGCTACCTCCCTGCATCGCTTGTCGAAAATTATCCCCATCTGACCACCCGACCATCTCCCTACCTATTTTTTCCAAGGTTGAAACTGCCCTACTAGCACAACAGCTGTACCGGTCGCAATCAGGAATTGAGGAGGGTGATGATTACGAGTATGGTTACTGTGAGTGGGGTTAGCCCGAGCCGCCGGTTAGTAGTAATAAATACTTATCTTAATAGGATAGCCGTCTAATGTCAACCACAAGGAATGACACCCTTCACCCTAGAAGAGACTCGTCCTGACTGCCTGTGTTGCCATCATTCGCAGTGCAGTGCTCCGGTTTTATTAAACCTTGACCGTCCATTAAGTCTGTTCTTAGAAATACAGTTTTGTGACATACTCCCACACGCTCATCAAAGATTACAGTGTGGGCTTCTTACCAACTCCACCCAACGGTTCGGATACTCGGTAAGCTTTATTAACCACACGGGATGCCCCTCCGCGCCGGAACAATACAATAAGTTCTGTTTTTTAGTGGCTGACAAACCAGCATTTAAGGCCTTTGGCCACGCTGCGCGAACGGCTTTGTTTATCAGAATATATTATAGCAATTTTATTAATACCCTGTGCAAAATTCATCCCACACCTATGCATAGCATAGGTGTGGGATGAATTTTGCCGGACAGCCAAAAAAATTTGTTGCTACCCCTAGGAAAATTTGTAAATTTTTGTTACAATACTTAAGTAGCGATGCTAAGGTTAAGCTAGTCACTCTTTACAAAGCAAATCTAAAGAAAATGTAAAATTAGCGTTGCTCAAGCAGTGCAGCGAGGTAGCGCCTTCATGCGGGGGTTCCCCCACCATGAGTGACTACCGGTGCAGCCAAAGGGAGTTTTCCCCACTCGCGCTTTGCATAAAGACATTAAAGAATGAATTTAGATGGTCTGGTTTTGGTAAATCCCCCGTTGCTTCCCTAATTTTGGGGGAAGTTGAGGGTTTTGTTCCCTGCCCCGGTGCCCTTGCAGTGGTCGAATTAAATTCGCCGCGAGTCGCACCGGCAAATTGGGGGGCTAGGGGGACGGAAATATACCTAGAAATCTGCCTTGCCATGTAAATTCTTTCAGATCGGAACATCCAAACAAGCAATCTCCAAACAACACAATTATGGTTCAAGCTAAACCTAATCCAAAATCACTAAAGCTCTCTCCTTCACAGTCAGAGCAGATTATTCAATTCCACCACCCAGAAAAGTACCGCACCTCAGAGTGGTACACCGGTCATGGAGAAATCGCTGCTAGTGGAGACGGTCGCTCTTTTGAAATCTCTGCTACCTATGCGCTAAAGGCAACAGTTAAATTAGTAGACGGAGTTTTCAACCCTGCTAATCCCACTTTGGCGGAGGTTTACAGTCGTCGCGGTCGTTGTGTGGCAATTGTGGATCAGACCGTAGATGAGCTTTACGGAGCCTCAATTCGCCGCTACTTCGAGGAGTATGAAATTCCTCTTAACTTGCAGCCCTGCCGCGCTTGGGAATCTGACAAAACTCCCGAAACCGTCCACCGCTTGCTGAAATTTTTAGGTAAAGATGGCTGCGACGTTTCCCGCAACGAACCCGTACTAGTGGTAGGTGGCGGTGTTCTCAGTGATGTAGCCGGACTTGCCTGCGCCCTGCAGCACCGACGCACTCCTTATATTATGGTCGGAACTACGGTTGTGGCTGCTATTGATGCTGGTCCGTCGCCCCGCACTTGCACTAACGGTGCCCAATTCAAGAACAGCATTGGCTCCTATCATCCTCCAGTAATGACTTTGGTAGACCGCAGTTTCTTCCGTACTTTGGCGACAGGTCACGTCCGCAACGGTATGGCAGAAATTATTAAAATGGCAGTCACCGATGATCCGGTTCTGTTTGAGTTAATGGAACAATACGGTCCGCGCTTAGTAGAGACTCACTTTGCGACCCTAGATGGCGATGAGAAACTCGCAGCGATCGCTGATACAGTCATCTATCGGGCATTGTTTTCCTACATGAAGCATGAAGGAACAAATATGTTCGAGACTTACCAAGACCGTCCCCACGCTTATGGTCACACCTGGAGTCCTCGCTTTGAACCTGCTGCCAAATTGATGCATGGTCATTCTGTCACTATTGGCATGGCGTTCGGCGCGACTTTAGCTGCAGAAATGGGCTGGGTCAAACCAGAAGAACGCGATCGCATTATCGCTTTGTGTCGCTCTCTGGGTCTGTCTGTTTACCACCCCATCCTAGAAGATATTGACCTGATGCTTGAAGGTCAGAAAAATATGCGGCGCAAGCGAGGAGAAGGGGGTTTATGGGCTCCATTGCCAACAGGGATTGGTTCCTGTGATTACGCTCAAGAAGTATCGTCAGGATTGCTACAACTAGCCATTGACAAGCATAAGGAATTATGTTCTTCTTTTCCTGATGATGGAAAAGGCACAGAAATGTACCTCAGCGACCTCGGCCTTGAATAAAAGGAGTAAAAATGACTAACCTATTACAAAGTCCCCCAACTCCAAGGCCCGTAACTCCCTTAGGAATTTTAGTGCAACAGCTGGAAGGAATCGTGGAGATGGCCGAACAGGAGAAAGTGCCCGCTTCTCTGATGGCGTCTCTCCAACAAGCACTAGCCCTAGCCGCTGGCATCGATCCTTACCTTGAAGAATGTGCGACTCCAGAGTCTCCTGCCCTAGCGGCCTTAGCCCAGAAAACGGCAAGAGAAGATTGGAGCAAGCTTTTCTCAGATGAAGAAACCGTGCGCCAGTTGGAGCAAGAGATGCTCTCTGGGCATATTGAAGGACAAACCCTCAAGTTGTTTGTCTACATGACTAAGGCAAAGCGCATCCTAGAAGTCGGGATGTTTACTGGATATTCCGCTCTAGCCATGGCAGAAGCCTTGCCTGAAGATGGGGACTTGGTTGCCTGTGAAGTCGATCAATATGTCGCCGACTTTGCCCGTGCTTGCTTTGAAGCATCTCCTCACGGCAGCAAAATTAAAGTGGAAGTCGCTCCAGCTTTGGAAACCCTAGAAAAGTTGGCAGATGCCCAGGAATCCTTCGATTTGGTATTTATTGATGCTGATAAGAAGGAGTATGTCGATTATTTAAAGGTCTTGCTAGACAGGGATGTATTGACTCCTGGTGGCTTTATCTGTGTGGATAATACCCTGCTTCAGGGACAACCTTATTTACCCCCAGAGCAACAGACTGCCAATGGAAGTGCGATCGCTAAATTTAACC
>NZ_JAAHHU010001720.1:0-1043 GCF_010672095.1 Moorena sp. SIO3I6
AGCAGGTTTGCTTGAAGCGTTACGAAGCCTTTGGTACTGCTGGTAATGCTAGCAAGATCAAGCAAGCGACTATCGATGTTTTTGCAACTAAGTATGCCAACGGTGAGTTAAGTGCTGTGGCGAAAAAAGCTGTAACTGCCTAGTTTTTAACGCTTAACAGGAAAATCATTGCTGTTTTGGTGAACCAAGAACAAGCAGAATTATTTGGGTAGCTGTTAAAGTTACCCAATTTTTTGTTGTTAGTGATTAGTTATTTTAAAATTGCCTATTTTCAGATACTTACAGCTGTCTTTGATACTCTTCGAGAATATCGATTAGATCCATCTGACACTGCATGGGTAGCAAATCTGCTAGGGGAACTTGCCGTTTACCACCACCTAGCTTCACAGAAATGCTTTGCAGGATTGGCATCATCTGGTCTTCTGTGATTGTATTAGTGTTACCGATTAGTAGGGGATAAAATTGTTCAGCCAAAGTGGTATGTAGATGGGCATCCCTGAGGTAAAGATGCCACTTGGCTACATCAATATATACCTTGTCGCCAATTTCAGCAGCGAGAGTTTCAATTGCTTCTGTAGAACTTGGATTAGCCATGGTAATTAGCTGTTTCTAATTAATTGCATGTTGGGATATCTAAGGAATAATTAAAGTTGTGCGCGTAGCGTGGCCTTTGGCCAAGGTTTTAAGTTGTTCGCGTAGCGTGGCCTTTGGCCAAGGTTTTAAGTTTAACTTAAGTTAATTTGCTGGCTTTCGGTTAACTGTCAACAGTCAACCGTCAACAGTTAACCGTCAACAGTTAACCGAAAATCAATTACTACAATTATCTTGGGTGATTTCATCCTTGAGGGGATTCGGTTGGAGGTTCTTGAGTAGGCAGGGGTGTATAGTTTGCGATCGCAAATATATAAACCCCATGCCCTACTAAAATCAATCCCCACAGACCAGTAAACCAGTATGCCCAAGTCCATTGAGCATACTGTATAGTTCTGAAGAACCACACTCCGGAATTACAAGCAGCAAAAATTGCCACATGTACAGCAAAG
>NZ_JAAHHU010001721.1:0-1043 GCF_010672095.1 Moorena sp. SIO3I6
TCAGCGCATTGGACTAAAGCGACAGGCTCAGCAGCGTTACCGCACAGCCCTGGCACTGGCCAAAAAAGCTAATAATTTGCCATTGCAGGCGGAAATTCAAGAACAGCTTGGTGAGATTGCCCACAACCTAGAAGAGTTTGCTGAAGCAGTTGAATGGCTAGAGGCTGCTGAGGGAATTTACCAAAAGCTTTTTAATTTGGAAGATCCAGAGGCACAAGGGAAGCTAGAGGAGCTAAGGAATGATATTGAGGATTCTCAAGGGAGGATTTGAGGGAAAATTGGGGGTTGCTGAATTGAAGTATCAATGCAGGATCTTTTGGTTTTGGGCAAGCCCCCTAAATCCCCCAACTTTGGGGGACTTTAAGAGTTTTGTTCCCCCCAAAATTGGGGGGCTAGGGCGTGTTTTATTGCCTCGGAGATCCCCCTAAATCCCCCTTAAAAAAGGGGGACTTTGAGTATGGCTCCCCCCTTTTTTAAGGGGGGCTGGGGGGGATCATAATCTTGCGGAAAACTTTGAAAACACGCCCTAGGGGGGCTCAATCATACCCAGAATCAGCAACACCGAAAATTGAATGGGTAACTAAGTAGTCAGTGGTCAGCTATCAGCTATCAGCTATCAGCCAACGGCTAACCGCTGACCGCTGACCGCTGACTGCTTAACGTTTGTTATGATCACCTTTTGGACAAATGTTGTTGAATCGGAAACCAGATGAGTGACTTGGATTCAGGGAAGTATCGGGAGCTACTAGTAGAAGTCAAGCAGCGCATTCGCCAGGCTCAGTACCAATCCCTCAAAGCAGTCAACAAGGAATTAATTACTCTTTATTGGGATATTGGACGGTTAATTGTTACCCGTCAACAGGGAGAAACCTGGGGTAAATCAGTCGTAGAACAATTAGCAAAAGACTTACAAGCGGAGTTTCCAGGTATCAGTGGCTTTTCGGTTCGTAATATCTGGAATATGCGCAATTTATATCTCACATACTTTCAAAATGAAAAACTGCAACCATTGGTGGCAGAAATTGCTTGGAGTCATAATTTGG
>NZ_JAAHHU010001722.1:0-1043 GCF_010672095.1 Moorena sp. SIO3I6
AAAGAGGTTTATCGCTTTGCGGTGCAAAAGGTACCGGAAGTGATTGAAAAAGCATTATTTCGAGCTGATATCAGCACTGAACAGGTGGATTGGCTGGTCTTGCATCAAGCTAATCAGCGGATTCTGGATGGAGTTGCTCAACGTCTAAAGATTCCTGAGCACAAGGTTCTCAGTAATGTCGCCCAATATGGTAATACCTCAGCGGCTTCTATACCTATAGTGTTGGATGAAGCAGTGCGGCTTGAGAAAATTAAATCAGGAGATATTATAGCTACCTCCGGCTTTGGTGCAGGATTGACTTGGGGAGCAGCGGTTTTTAAGTGGGGAAGGTAATTGAAGTACTCCAGCAGCATCCTGCTGACCAAGTTAATCATTGTTGACGGTTAACAATCAACAGTCAACCGCCAACGACTAAATTTTCACTGATTACTTATAACTGAAACTATAGAGTGAGGCTTTTCCAAACCATGAGACTCCATCAGCTGCTGATTAGCCATCACCTGTTGAGGAGGACCATCAGCAATAATTTGCCCTTCGTCAAGTAGCAAAACGCGATCGCATACTTCTAAAATCAGTTCTAGGTCATGGGAGGAAATCAGTATTGTCTCCTCGGACCCTTTCAAAAAGCTAATCAAGCGACGCCGGGAACGAAGGTCAAGATTGGCACTGGGTTCATCGTACAGCACTAGGGATGGACCCATGGCTAAAACCCCTGCGATCGCTACCATACACTTCTGACCCCCAGACAGGTTGTGGGGAACTCGAGCCGCTAAGTGTTCCACACCCGTCAGGGATAGGGCTTGTTGAACTCGCTGTTCAACCTCAACCGCTGGTAACCCCATATTCTCTGGTCCAAAGGCTACGTCATCCCAGACCGAGGGGGAAAATAACTGGTCATCGGGATTCTGAAACACCAGACCAATTTCTGGGCGAAACTCACCCGCTACCACGGGTTTGCCAAATAACAGCATCCCTCTTGCCCTAGTTGGTTTTAAAACGCCGCAGATGGTCAGAAATAGGGTAGTTTTACCAGCACCATTCGG
>NZ_JAAHHU010001723.1:0-1042 GCF_010672095.1 Moorena sp. SIO3I6
CTACTGGCTCAAACTCTTAGATTCTCTTCAAGAGGGTGTTCCTTGGCGATAAGGCCACGCTACGCGAACCGACTGGTTGGTGATTGTCACTACAGACAGAGGTTTATACGCTGATTGGTTCTACCAAGCGATTGAACAATTGGGTTGGCATCCATTTATGCGTATTAACCATCAGGGATATTATCAATCCTCACGCCTAGCAACAATTTGTTCCTCTTTCAGAATTAATTACTCAAGTGGGGCAATCTTGGAGTGGAAGCGATGCAGCGCCGCCAAAGGGGGTTTCCCCCACTCGCGCTTTGCATCAAGACAAGGTAACTTGTTTGAAAACCAACAGTCTGTCTTGCACTCTTTTAGCTCAATGGGATTCTGGCTATGCCGATCCTTGGCTAATCGTAACAGATTTGAGTCCTCAACAAGCACAGAGAAAGTTGGTATGGTATGCGCAGTTGGATTGAATGTCAATTCATGTACATCAAACGAGGTGGTAAAGGTAGTCATCACACTAAAATGAATGACCCTGGCCAAAAGGCCACGCTACGCGAACAACGAGCAGAACGTCTCTGGTTAGCCATTGCTGTTGCTACTTTATTTTTAGTCAGTATTGGTGGAGAGGCCGAGGCGAATTTGCCAGCAAGTAGCTTACCTCCTTTGGATGAAATGAGCTCCTCCGCTCAGACAAAAGAACATCCGAGCATGCCAGAAAAGCAAATCTTATTGCTAAAAACTAATCCTACTCGATTTTTAAGTTGTTTCAGACGAGGATTTTTAAGAATTTTGGCATCTGCGATTAAGGGCATGCCTTTACCTACAGGTAGATTTATTCCCGATTTTTCTCCTGCCCCTGGATGAATCTTAAAAACATACCCTTGAAAGATCTCCCCATCTCCCCATCTCCCTACTCCCTGCTCCCTGCTCCCTGTTCCCTTTTACCATCAATCCTATTTTTACATCTGATTTAAAAACGCTATATAGTTATGACTTATCGCCGAATTAGTTATGCGGTTTGGGAAATTACTCTTAAATGCAACCTAGCTTGTCA
>NZ_JAAHHU010001724.1:0-1042 GCF_010672095.1 Moorena sp. SIO3I6
GAGGAATTAAATCGTTAAGATAGTGACCATTAACGGAAATCCAGGATAGGTGATCGGAAATGTATGCTGGTTCAATCTGCTGGGCTAACTCTTTTAAATTTGTCAAATACTCTAAATCTAAAGGGTCGGTTGACCCCAAAGACATACCGACGCCATGCAACGTAACGGGATAGTTTTGGCGGACTTTTTCTAAAAAGTGGAGTGGTAAACCCTGAGACGTTAAATAATTATCTAATAATACTTCAAACCAAGGTATAGTATGTTTATGAGTAAGGATATCTTGATAATGGGCGGAGCGTAAACCGATTCCAGCACCGTTAATTGAAGCTGAAGGAAGGTGAGTTGTCATAGCATTGTTTTCATGGCATTATTGTTAGTATTTATCCATGGTAGTGGTGAGTTGACTCTAATTCCCCCCTTTCTTAAGGGGGATATGTGTACATAACGCTACTCAGCTGAATCTAATTCCCCCCTTTCTTAAGGGGGATATGTGTACATAACGCTACTCAGCTGAATCTAATTCCCCCCTTTCTTAAGGGGGGTTAGGGGGGATCTGTATACATAACGCTACTCAACTGAATCTAATTCCCCCCTTTCTTAAGGGGGATCTGTATACATAACGCTACTCAGCTGAATCTAATTCCCCCCTTTCTTAAGGGGGGTTAGGGGGGATCTGTGTACATAACCCTACTCAGCCATGATTCATAAGCTGATAGCTGAGTGCCCAGCGTGCTGATAGCTTCCTTTAATTGGCTTGCGCACTCTCGGTTGGCTTTTCAGTTTCCTGGCTGGATTTTGATTCTCCTACAATCGTGGCACCAACAATCTTGTTGCAAGTGCCTTCAGGAACGTAGATCCACTCTTCGGGATCGCTATCTACCTTAGCCATCCCGCCGCAATCATGCTTGCTGGTGCCACAATCGTTCTTACCCGCCTTAACGATACCAGCACATTTTTCCATTCCTTCCTTACCGGCCAAGGCGTTTTCAGATGCTACACCTAAACCTAGAGCCAAGACACTAGTCAAGGCAGCGCCTACCAT
>NZ_JAAHHU010001725.1:0-1040 GCF_010672095.1 Moorena sp. SIO3I6
AGGTTCGGTGATTAAGTTCCAGGAAGCTGTCTCCATCGCTAAAACCTGACTAGCAGTGATTGTAGATACTGCTGTTATCCCTAGTAGGGAGAGAATTTTGTAACGTTTCATAAGTGGACTCCGTGGGTTCTCTGCTAATTCCAACTCGATTCATATATACATTTATCCCAGATTGATGGCTCAGATCAGGAATGTCTCTGAGTTTAGAATATCGTAGCTTTAGCGGTTTAGACGAATCTGCGGAAGAAAAGTTCCCGATGAAGAATGAAGAATTGAGAATGAAGAATGAAGAATGAAGAATTTAGAAGTCTGGCTGCTGGCTGCTGGCTTCTACATTCTGGCTTCTGGCTTCTGGCTGCTGGCTGCTGGCTTCTGGCTTCTGGCTTCTACCTCCTACATTCATTCTACATTATCCATTCTTAATTCTCAATTCTTAATTCTCAATTCTTAATTCTTAATTCTACATTCTCAATTCTCAATTCTTAATTCTACATTCTTAATTCTAATAACCTTTAACTTTAGAGCAGAGCTGATTTAATAACTCCTTTGGAATTGCTTCAAAATTTTCTAGCATAAAATCCATTAAGGCCAGATGATGCAAGGAATCGGAAGAGGGAGTTTTATAGCGAGCACCTTGAGCTAGCCAGCTGTTGACAGCGTAACTTGAGCGACAGCAGATGTTAGCGATGTCTTCTTGATTAACTTGCCATTTCCAGTAAAACTCCTGGGGGGTCATGGACAGTCGGCAGTTGCTGTATAGGTAGATCAAGATTTCCTCTCGCTCAGTGATGGGATTAGGATAGGCATGTTCCCGTGTGGATTGGCTCCTGGAAATTTGGGCAAGGCGGTTTAGGGCTCGCTGACAGTTAATCAGATGATTCAGATGGTCATTTGAGCGATTTGTTGGCATGATGGAATTACCTCACACATAGCTTGTGACTGGGGACATAAGCCGCGCTTCTTGGTTGACGTGGAAAGCGCGGCTTTTTGTCCATAAATATTCTCGAAATATCGGACATTTTTATTATTACTAATATCTA
>NZ_JAAHHU010001726.1:0-1040 GCF_010672095.1 Moorena sp. SIO3I6
CTTATGCAGAGCATTTGTACTAGAGGTAGATTATCTGTTGCCCGCTTTATTTAAATAAAACATAAAAGAGACTGTTAATCGGCATTTATGTCCTACACTGTAAAGTGCAGGGCAGTGTGCTATTAGTATTTTGAATAGAGTTGGATTGAATGGGCGAGTTCTATTATAATCCCTCAACTAGGCCACATCTGTGAATAACTTCATTAGTTTTGGGATAATTCACACGTCCGATAAGAGTGAGTTTTATCGTTAGTTAATGAAGCGTGTTTTTACTGAAAACCTGCTACTAAAGATTGTTATTGAGATAAGCACATCGATGTTTGAGAACTTGAGGCACATTTTCAGGTTTCCACTGTGCTCCAGAAATCTTCAGTCGTCGGTCAATTTGTTTGACTGTAGATTCAACAGCTCCTGAAGCAATGGAACAAATTGACTGCTCTTGATAGTATTTATAGTTAATAATACGCTCTCGATGAGTCTCTAAATAATTACAGAAGTTTTCGGCTTGTTTTTTAGTCAAAGGAGAAATCAAGTTAAGAGTTTCATCAACGTTACCTGACCACAATAAACTTTTGGCTTTTTTCAATCTTTTCAGTGAACCACCGACCTTATGTAAATTTTCAACTAAGTGAAACCAATCAAGAATTTCCCGTTTTTCTCCTGGACAATTAAATTGTTTAAAAATATTCCAAATCCCAGGATGCCCGTCCCCCAGGCAATTCAGTGGGTCTGATAACGGTTGCTCATTCACCCAATTTATTAATTCCTCATTTTCTGAAAACCAAGCTTTTCTCGTGGATTTATTCACACAGATTGCCTTATAATCTTTCCAGAGACAAGGTTCTCCTTTTTTTGGCGTTCTTAACCTTACTTTTCCTCCATCTACACTCACTTCTTCAATATCTTTACTACAGTCATTGTCAGTAAAATTATAACGATGTACTAGTCTTTGTTGTGTTTTTGCTGAGATTTTCATTCCTGTATAGTACTCAATATCTCTGGCAGCATTATCATAAGATACATTGGCGCTTGCTCGAACA
>NZ_JAAHHU010001727.1:0-1038 GCF_010672095.1 Moorena sp. SIO3I6
AGTGAGCGACGTTTGTGGAATAAAACAACCACTGAAGTTCGTTTTTACATAAGTAGTTTGGAAAATAATGCTGATAAAATTGCTAAAGCTATCCGCAGTCATTGGGGGATTGAAAACAGCTTACATTGGATATTAGATGTCACATTTTATGAAGATAGTAGTCGTATTCGCAAGGATAATTCTCCTGAAAACTTGGCTTTACTACGTCGTTTAGCTTTAAATCTAATGAAACAAGAAACAAGCTTTAAAGGAAGTTTAAAGATGAAACGCTATCGAGCAGCTATGGACAATAACTATTTAGTCAAAATTTTAGCATCTGCCAGTAAATAACTAGGGACTTGTTAGTCAAGTTTTATCCAAGAGAATAAGCCGAATATAAACCCAAATTTATGAGTTAAACACCATTACCAAATTAATTTCCTACTACCAATCTCTGTACCCCTTACATCGTAAGGCTTTGAGTTTTGGAAAATGTGTAATTAATTTTGTGCACCTGCTTAAGATTTCGGCAACTAAGGGAGGACGCGGTCAAAAATTTTTAGTCAGCTCCAATCCCTTGATTGTTAATAGTTAAAATTGAGAAATGTAGATTTTTAAATAACTTAATTAAGTTAGATGCGTTTACCCTGATATCACTCCTAGTAATAATCCTCAGGAATCTTCTCCAAAAAAATACCCTGTTAAGCACATTCTGAAGGGCTCCCGCAAGGCTATCATCAACACCATCCATACTCTTTATCTACTGCGTTATGCGGAGATTTTGGAGTGGAGTCCTTTAGAACCGACGGGGATTCCTGGAGAATTTATTACGATGATGACCAAGTACATAACTTTGGGTTAACGGATTAACTTTCTGGGGGGCTTTGCCCCCTGGCAAAACCATCGAGTCTGCTCCCATGGGAGCAGGTCCCGATAGGGTTGAAAACGGAATCACATAAGGTCAATTTCCTAGCCGTGGATGGTATTTCTGCGGCTATTTTTTTTTGTTAAGAAGGGAGTAGGGAATCGGGAATCGGGAATCGGAAATCGGGAATCGGG
>NZ_JAAHHU010001728.1:0-1037 GCF_010672095.1 Moorena sp. SIO3I6
TTCCCTCAAGCCAGCTAAATTGATTACCTTCAGTATGGCGCTACGGGGAGCAAAAGTGCTTGAGCCAAGAGATTGCAATCGTGAAGCGGTGGAACTTGATGCCAGAATAGCAACAGAAGTGACAGAGATTTTGCGCAGAGCGGTGATGGGTGAATTGGTTTGAATATAGTGTCAATTGGGTGAAGTACTTTCGTCCTGGGTTTTAGGGAGTAGGGAGCAGGGAGCAGGGAGCAGGAAAAAATCCTGTGTACCTCACTTGTGATCAGAATTGCTATAGCCAGTTTGATCAATTTTCACGGTAAGTGTCCGGTTACTGTCTAAAGTCCAAGTAAATGTAAGTAGTTATATCAAGTTCGGTTAATTATCTCCCAAGTAGTCTCTGGATTGTACGCCAGAAGGGATATCATGATTAGTCAACCGGACTTGATATTAGATCATGGCCAGAAACGTTTTATGCTTGGGTTTTTTAGGGTCGGGTTGAGACAAAAATTGAAAGCCGTGTGGGTACAAAAACCTAAAGAAAAAAAGTATATATTCTCGTCTAACTACTACAAGATTTTCTTGGATATCCAAAGACGATGTGACTTTCAAATTTCTTTTTCAAAGTTTCTTTTGTCCCTTTTCTTTGTTCTGCAATATACTATCCCTATTTTTTTAGCAGCTATCGGAGGTATTACGGCAGGCAATGACTTATTGGTCTCGTTTATTCAAGAATTTGTTTCTGATGACCAAGCTGAAAATATCGTCAATTTTTTTATATTTTTAATTAGTCTATTAGGGACATTATTCGGTACCATAAGTGCCACAACTAACCCTTCGGAAAGCTATGATAATGCAGCAGCGTTTCATAACAAATTTTCTGAGTTTAAGATTAATTTAGCGATAGATATGAGGAATCTTGAACTTACTAATGCTATGGAGGAAGATTACCTGCAGCTTCTGAAGGAAAAAAATGCTAATCTTTCTGAATTGATTCAGGAATATAATCAAAAACGGTCGATTGATAAGAATCCAGTAGGGGAAGACAATTAAGAGGG
>NZ_JAAHHU010001729.1:0-1036 GCF_010672095.1 Moorena sp. SIO3I6
TGACTTACGTAAAGTGGTGCGAATAAATATAGGAGGTCAAACCTATTGGGGCATCACTAAGTGGATTTCTGAAGTAGGTGCTCAAATCAAGCTGACTGAGAAGCTATCTATCTCCCTTAAAGACAATCTCAAAGTAAGTCTGAAAATAATGGGGGAGAACTTGCGACTACCAGGAAAGATTACTCACACAGACCTCACGAGTGAAAGTCCAACTCTCCAAATAGGATTTAATCAGCAGATGAGTTTACCCCAAACACGGTGTTTAATTGAAATGCTGTTTTGTGGTGTGGGTCAGTGGAAACCTTGTGATACCCCTGGAGAATTCAGCTTGCTGTGGCTTTTATTAAAAAGTTTCCTGCAGCCCAGATTTGTGTTTAACCGTAATCCAAACCTCAGCACAATTAGCTCCACTGAGGTACCAAGCTCTAACCTTACCAAACTCAATGGTGAAATGGCTGTGGTAGCACCAGCACCACAGGCGATGGCAACTGTTGCTGATTTCCAAGAGGACAATAGCTCCCAACCCCTGCTCAAACCTATTTCACTAGTAGCTCAGCCTAGGGTAAAACCTACTAGTGTTGCTCAAACAGTCGGTGAAGAAGTGGCGATCAAGGTGGCAATACCAATGAATCCAGAACTAAACTCGCAGGTGGAAGCGAGCGCTCATTGGGAAGCCGAAGGTGAAACTGTTGTGATTAAAGTAGCGATACCCAATGAACTAATCCAGAAGTGACATACTCCCACACGCTTATCAAAGATTACAGTGTGGGCTTCTTACCAACTCCACCCAACGGTTCGGATACTCGGTAAGCTTTATTAACGACACGGGATGCCCCTCCGCGCCGGAACAATACAATAAGTTATATTTTTGATTAGTAGGTGGCGGTTAGCTCTTAATTTGTCTTCCCTACTATATCTAATATAAACGAGATATACCCTGTCCGCAATTCATCTGACACTCATGCTGCCCATTGAGATGTGAGGCATAAGAGCGGATGAAGCTAAATTGCCAGCTAAATGGGATTGACCTTGGCCA
>NZ_JAAHHU010000173.1:0-10791 GCF_010672095.1 Moorena sp. SIO3I6
TTGGCAAAAGGCTTTTCCTATACAAACTGAGCGAGAACGTGGGACGTCAAGTTTTTTGATCACACTAATCATATCAAGTTACTTTTGTCAAG
Organism: Moorena sp. SIO3I6; assembly: GCF_010672095.1. NCBI lineage: Bacteria > Bacillati > Cyanobacteriota > Cyanophyceae > Coleofasciculales > Coleofasciculaceae > Moorena > Moorena sp. SIO3I6. The sequence continues at coordinate 93 of NZ_JAAHHU010000173.1, forward strand.
TTTTTTGTAAAGAAATATGTTTATAAAGCATAGGCGCGTAAGGGGGGGAGGCAATAGGCAATAGGCAAATAATTTTATTCCCGACTCCCGACTCCCGACTCCCGACTCCCGACTCCCTGCTCCGAGGCTCCCTGCTCCCTTTTATTGTAAATTTTAATTAAATTTTTTTTAAAGAATTTGTAAATCAATCAAGCTGAAGTAAATTTTATGAAATAATCCGAAAACTCGGTAGCTTATTGATTACTATGAAACCTCGGATTTCCCCACTGGTGCCAGCAACTAGCGTGTTGCTGTATTCTCTACTAGCTGCAACTACGGCATTAGGGCAAATTACCCCAGATAATACCCTGGGGAATGAAAGCTCTGTGGTAACCAATCTCAATATTAACGGAATTGTAATAGATTTAATTGAAGGTGGGGCGATTAGAGACAGTAATCTATTCCACAGCTTTTCAGATTTTAATGTAGCCGAGCTCGCAGGAGCTTATTTTGATAATCCTGCTGGAGTTGCCAACATCCTGAGTCGGGTAACCGGAGGTAATGTTTCCAATATTTTGGGGACTCTAGGAGTATTGGGAAATGCTAATTTATTTTTGATCAATCCCAACGGTATTGTCTTTGGTCCCAATAGCAGACTGGATGTGGGAGGTTCATTTTTTTGGAGTACTGCTGAGAGTGTTTTGTTTGAAGATGGTAAAGTTTTCAGCACTAAAAATCCCAATGATAAACCGTTGTTGACTATTAATATACCATCTGGGTTGCAATATGGATCAAATCCAGGAAGTATTACTAATCAATCTAGTCTGTTTCGGGTACCAAATGGTCAAACCTTAGGGCTGATTGGTGGTGAGGTTAATCTTCCTGGTGCTGTTCTAGCTGCATTGGATGGACGGATTGAGCTGGGGAGTGTTGGTGCATTTGGTGTGGTGAACTTGACCCCAACCGATACGAGTTTGGTGTTGGATTATTCAGCAGTTCAAGAGTTTCAGGATATTAGTTTGTCCGATCGTGCTTTTGTCATTACCAGTGGCGAAAGTGGTGGGAGTATCCAGGTGCAGGGGGCTAATGTGAGTTTACGCGATCGCTCTTTTATGTTTGCGGATACCGAAGGGAGTGGCAGTGGCGGTGGGATAGAGGTTCGAGCTTCACAGTTCAGTCTTGAGGGTGGTTCTCTAATAACTACGGATGTATTTAGCTCAGGACAGGGTGGAGATGTGAGTATTACCACTGGGGAGTTAATTGTTTCTGATGGAGCATTTGTTTCAGCTAGCACTTTTGGTGAAGGGGATAGCGGAGATTTGACTTTGAATGTCTCCTCTACTGTTAAAGTGATTGGTATCTCAGCCGATGAGACGTTTCCCAGTGGCTTGTTTGCTGAAACTTTTGGGTCAGGAAATGCGCAAAATTTGAGTATTACCACTGGGGAGTTAATTGTCTCTGATGGAGCATTTGTTTCAGCTAGCACAATCGGTGAAGGGGACAGCGGAACTTTGACTGTTAATGCCGACTCGACTCAACTGATTGGTACCTCAGCTGATGGTCGGTTTGCCAGCGGTTTGTTTACTCGAACTCTAGGGAGAGGAAATGGGGGAGAGTTGAAGATTACCACTGGGGAGTTAATCGTCTCTGATGGAGCACTTGTTTCAGCTAGCACTTTTGGTGAAGGGGACGGAGCAGATTTGACTGTGGATGCCGACTCTACTGTTCAACTGATTGGTAGCTCAGCCAATGGTCGGTTTTTCAGCGGCTTGTTTACTCAAACTTTTGGGAGAGGAAATGGGGGAGAGTTGAAGATTACCACTGGGGAGTTAATCGTCTCTGATGGAGCATTTGTTTCAGCTAGGACTCTTGGTGAAGGGGACGGGGGAGATTTGATTGTGGATGCTTCTTCTAAGATTAAACTGATTGGTACTTCAGCTGATGCTCGGTTTATCAGCGGCTTGTTTACTCAAACTGAAGGGACAAAAAATGCGGGAGATTTGAAGATTACCACTGGGGAGTTAATTGTCTCTGATGGAGCAGCTGTTTCAGCTAGGACTCTTGGTCAAGGGGACGGGGGAAATTTGACTGTAGATGCTTCTTCTACGGTTAAACTGATTGGTACCTCAGCGGATGGTCGGTCTCGCAGCGGCTTATTTATTCAAGCTAATCGAGAAGCAACAGGAAATGCCGGAAGGTTTTTGAATATTACCACTGACAAGTTAATCATCTCTGATGGAGCAGAAGTTAGTGCTAGAAGTTTTGAACAGGGCAGTTCAGCAGGCGAGGTAAAGATTAATGCCAACTCCATCTTCCTTGACAACAATAGCAGGATCACAGCAGAAACAGCAGGAGGAGACGACAGCAATATTAAACTCTTTTCCCGTGACATCCGACTCCTCAACCGAAGCTTGATTCTAACTGACGCTCAGAATACAACCACTGGGGGAAATATAGAAATTGATACTGATACCCTAGTCGGTCTGGGAAATAGCGACATCACCGCCAATGCTCAACAAGGCTCAGGAGGTAGTGTTACCATTAATGCCAAAGGCATCTTTGGTCTAGAATTTCGAGAGCGTCTCACTCCAGACAATGACATCACTGCCACGTCTGAACTTGGCCCATCCTTCAACGGTGAAGTCATACTCAACATCTTACAGGTAGACCCCACCTCAGGCTTAAACGAATTGCCAGGAATCCTGGTCGCGCAATTAAGTAGCAAAAAAACGGGATAAAACGGTATTTAATATCACAAAATAGACATTGACATTTACTTAGCGCTAGAGTATAATCGAGACAATTGACACAGAGTTTTGTGACGATGCCAAGAACATTTGGAGTAGCAAAAAGGAGATCGACTCAAATCGTCCCTGTGGTGGGGATAACCAAGTCGGTTGAAATTGAGTTGCTGTCTACTATGAAAAAGTTAGGCATTGTTAGATCTGAGTCTTACAACAAATTAGGTAGCATCAGTCACTGGAGCCTTGACTGGAAAAAGGCTATCCCGGAAGTGAAGAGCTTCAGGACTCCCGATACCTTGGGGCTACCTGCTAAGTTAATGGATTGGACTATTAATGATGTAGCGAAAGCCATTACAGCGAGCCAGGCGGCCTGTACCGATGCGGTAATCAAGAAAATCTACAAAAGATTTCCGGGGAAGGACAATCAAAAGACCAGAAAAGAACTTTACAAACAGCTTAAGACCTTAGCTTTTCAGCGATTACCACTTCTTCACAGGCTTGTTAGAAAGGAGTTTAAACGAGGGCACTCTTGGGTCAAAAATCAGATAGTTTATCAACAAGTAGGCTATAACTGCAAACGACTCTCTCGTAACACTTACCAGTTAGAACTAGCTGGGCTAAGGAGAGGAAAAAGAAACAAAATAGTCGTTAGGTCTAATCGAAAAATCAAAGGTCAGATCAGGCTGATATACAACCAGCTTCTAGAAAGATTTGAAATCCATTTTTTAGTAGACTATGGGACTGTAGAGATTCCTGCCGACCGCCGAGCTATTGGGGTAGACAAGGGATACACTGAGGCTTTCTATGATTCAGATGGCCAGGCGCACGGAGAGAATCTAGGTTTTGCCGCAACTAAGAAGTCCAATCGAATATGTGCTAAGAATCGTAATAGAGGAAAACTTTGGGCGATTCATAGAAAACTGGAAAAAATCGACCCAGCTAAGTCGGCTCGCATTCTTAAAAATAACTTAACTAGAAAGACAGAAAATAAGCGATACAGGCAAAATCAATCAGAACTTACAGCTATCATAGGAGCCGCTTCAAAGTCCCTTTTCAAGGGAGAATCATTAAAAGTATTTGCGGAAGATTTAACACAACCAATCCGAAATAAACGTCAGTCCAAAGCAATGTCCCGCAAGCTCAATAGTTGGATGAAGGGTCAAATGCGGGACTCCTTAGAAAAATGGGCTAATTGGACTGGGTCGGTTGTTACAGAAGTCCAGCCTAGTTACACGTCGCAAATTGACTCCGTGACTGGAACCCTATTGGGCAAAAGAAGCGGGGACAATTTTACCAGGTTTAATGGGGTCGTGTCGCAGGCTGACCATAATGCTGCAAAGAACATCCTTGCTAGGGGTACAGACTTCGAGATTACTCGGTACATGAATAAAACCGAGGTTCAAGCAGTATTGTTGCGCCGTACCGCGCGTTTCTTGGAAGGTATGGGACTGAGTCTGCTAGATGCAGTTGAGCTTGGATGGATTGGGTAGGTCGGCGGGGTTGCCCCCGCTTCGCCCCCTAAGCACCGTGCGAACAAGTCTCCAAGTACACGGCGCACCTAATTCCTTTTGAACACGTTATTTTTGCGACTTGCTTTTCTTCGATTTCCGGTTTTGTACCTTTTGGCTTTTGTTCCGGGTCTTAGAGGGTTTTTCCATCCCGCTTCTTAACATTTGTTGTATGTCGGGATTAGTCGCACCCAAGGCATGGATGGAGTGATGGCAATCGTTATGCAGGTAGATGAGGTTATCGTATTTGTCGAGACCCCCTAGGCTTTTTGGCATAATATGATGTAGATGCACTTTATCGTAATTACCTAGATTTTGCTGACAGAAGGGACATTTATATCCCTGTCTGTTGGCTATTTTGTCTCGTCCGCTAGAAAGTTTACTCCTCGCCGTTTTTTCTTTCTGCTTGACTTCCCTTTCCTTCCAGTATTCTATTAGTCCTGGGTCGTCTGGGGATTTATCGAAAGTCACTAAAGTGTGTCTTTCAATTCTTGTCCAAGCGAATTTGTTTATGTGATATCCTTCTTCTCCAAATACCCAATTGTCATCTCTGCCGGGACATAATTTACCGAAGTATTTTTTATTAACCCATTCATGAGATTTCTTTGAGTGCTTTCGTCTACCCCACCGTTGGAGTTTCCAGTATACGTAGTTATCAAGCTGTGAGAAGATTTCCTTGGAGACTGCTCCGCTGTGATAGTTGCTCCATCCTCTTATTATTGGATTGAGTTTATGTATCACTTCTCTCTGGGATACCCCTTTGAGTTTTTTGAATTCTTCTTTCAGTTTATTCTTGACTTTCTTTACGCTTTTCTGGGAGGGTTTGATGAGGGTTATTAATCCCGTTTTTCTACTGGTGGTCTTATACTTTCGGAAAGTCCATCCTAGGAAGTCGAATCCTGTGGATACATGGCTTATTTTGGTTTTTTCCTTGGATAGTTTTAGTCCTCTTTCAGATAACCACTTTTCGGTGATTTCCTTAGCGTTCGCCGCATCTTCCTCGCTTTCTGTTAGGATTACGAAGTCATCAGCAAAGCGGACGTAAGTCCTAGGTGTCACGTTGTACCATCCTCCACCATCTTTCTTCCTTTTGTCTCTACTCCATCTGTATTTGATTCCCAATTCTTTTTCTAATCCGTGGAGGGCTATATTGGCCAATAATGGGCTAATTATTCCACCTTGGGGGGTTCCTTCCTCTGTATTGTAGAATACGTCTTTGTAGACATATCCTGCTTTAAGCCACTCTTTAATAAGATGTGTTGCTGGGAAGCTTCCAATGGTTTCTAGGAGTGGTTCGTGGGCGATATTATCAAAACATCCTGAGATGTCTGCGTCTAAGACCCACCATTTCCTGTTCTTTTCACCACATATGTTTTGGAATATCCTTTGTCTAGCATCATGGGCACTTCTTCCTGGCCTGAAACCGTATGATACGGGTTCAAATCTGGCTTCCCATGTAGGCTCTAATGCATTCTTGACGATTGCCTGTAGGCATCTATCCGTCATGCTAGGGATTCCTAATGGCCTTTGTTTTCCGTTGGATTTGGGTATGTAGATGCGTTTTGTTGGGATTGGCTTCCATGCTTTGTAAGTGGTGAGGGCATCGACCATTTCGCCTCTTTCCTTGGGATTAAGTTTTGCCTGTCCATCTATCCCTGGGGTTTTTTTTCCACCATTTATCTGGGTAGCCTGTCTGACGGAAGTAAGGATATTGGAGTAGCTGCGGAGCATTAACCTCTGCAACTTGTTTACCTTTTTCCAGTTGCCTTCACGTGTCGCTTTGAAAATTCTACGTCTAAGTTTCCTAACCATCCGGTAGGCATTTTTCCAGTCTATGGAGTGCCAATTGGTGGTTTGCTCAGTTACGATACCGTCCCCCGAAGGTTTCGATTCTATCTTTTCCATATACAATTAGGGAATCAAAACGTATTTTTTCCTTGGCTCGGAATTAGTTCTGAAATTCAGCACTCTGCACGAGTTGAGGGATTTCCCTCTATCCAACCAGTTATGACCTTCCGGCTTTCCTGTTTCCTTTCGGTTGTTGGCTTTCGCTTGGTTCAGTCTTTTACCGGGCCCAGAGTTAGACCTCCTCTTACGATTTGGCTACCAATATCAATCGACCTAGATATTGGACTCAACCTCGGCTTACCCGGTTACACACATAGAAGATACGAATCTCAGGTTGCCGTCTCTACACCGAGTCCGTTTGTGATTCTGATTGCCCCATCAAGGCGAGGCTAATCCTGGAGCTATTACCTCCATTGTCGTTTTGGCAGAGGTATTGTTTATTACGGTGCCTTATATCAACGGTTCCTACTCGTCAACCTTTTGATTCTTTCCCTGCCTCTGTTCACCTTCTCGACATTCTGGTTTCCTTTGGCTTTACCCTCTAGCTGTGAAACCCATTGATTCGGGAGTAACCTAGTTTTCACCGAGTTATCCATCTCAATACGCTCCTTTGGGTGGGAACTTGGCCTGAATCCTGACCGTGGAAAGGCTCTTACCCCTTTCGCTTCTATGAGCGCCTTCATCGGTCGCCCCTTGACTCCAAACATAGCAAAACTCGGGCTTTCAAGCAACTCCTGGTCGAGATGCCAGGAAAGCCTAGACAGATGAGTGGGAGGCTTAACTCCAATTGCTGACTACCACTCCTCACTCAGGCAATAATAAATTGCACCTTGACCGTCTTATCCGGGTTTATCCCGATTTATCCCGGTTCAAGAGTATCTCGATGCAGAAGCTATCCTGGCTAATGACATTTGTGCGTTTGAAAATAATCGGATTGCTGGGGGCAGTTCCTTTATTATTACTGGCAAAGGCGGTTTACCACCAACTCCAGAAGATCCAGTGATTAATGCCCACAGAACAGTCAGGTGGCGAACTCGTCCTGGCTTACCCAGCACTAGAAAACCATTACCACAGCAACCCAAGGCCTTTGGCCACGCTACGCGAACAGTCACACCCCCTCAAGACAAAAAAGTGATTATCGAAGCCCAAGGCTGGGTAATAGCAAAGGATGGCACGATTATTCTGACTGCGCAACCGTTTAACGGAACTCCTGTGGAGCAGATATTGCCCAATCTTGATTGTCATGTGGGAATAGGGAGTAGGGAGCAGGGAGTAGGGAGTAGGGAGTAGGGAGTAGGGATATGAAAAAACTATCATTTCTAATTGCGATGCTCTTTCAGAGCCACTGCGTGAACGCATTAATAACCTGCTTCCTGCCATCCGGCAAAGCATTATCAAATTCTGTTGTCATCACACCCGATTCCCTTCCCCCCTTATTAAGGGGGGTTAGGGGGGATTCCGATTCCCTTCCCCCCTTATTAAGGGCTAGGGGGGATTCCGATTCCCTAGACCAACAAGCCCAACACCTCTATGAAACAGGTCAATACCAAGAGGCTATCCCGTTGTTGGAGCAAATGATTAGTAACTACAGCAACAGTGGCGACCTTATTGGTGAAATTAATTCCTTAGTCAATCTCGCTTTAGTTTATCAAACCTTGGGAGACCTAGACCAAGCTAAACAAACAATATCCCAGAGTTTCACCAAACTATCCAAACTTGATAATACTACAGAACATCAACAATTACAAGCCCAAATATTAGAAGTTCAAGGACAAGTATACTTATCTCTAGGTCAGGGGGAGAAAGCCTTATCCACTTGGCAGCAAACGAGTGCTATCTACCAAGATATCGGAGACTTAACTAAATTAACAGAAAGTCAGATTTACCAAGTCCAAGCCTTACGAGTATTAGGGTTGTATAATCAAGCTACTAAAACCTTAACTCAAATCCAGGAAACTATCCAAGACCAACCGGATAGCCAACTCAAAAGTACCGCCCTCCAATACCTAGGTGATGTGCTGCGCCGAGTGGGTAAATTCAAGGAATCTCAAGCAATTTTACAACAAAGTTTAGCCATAGCGGAAAACTTACGAGATCAGACTTTGATTGCTGACAATCTGCTCAGTTTAGGAAATACCGCTAGATTAAAAGGAGACACAGCAGACGCAATAGATTTATATCAACGGGTTGTCAAGGAATCTCCCCTAGCAGATCTTAAGATTCAAGGGCAATTAAATCAACTGAGTATAGTAATAGCTCAACAAGAGTGGTCACAAGCCAGAGAGTTATTGCCAGCTATCGAAAATACCTTAACTAAATTATCTCCCAGTAAGACCGCTATCAATGCTAGAATTAATCTAGCCAAAACCCTATTAAAACCGACAACATCACAACTCACATCTCCCAAGGAACTAGCTACTTATCTCGCCGATGCTATTAAGCTAGCTAGGAATTTAGGAGATAAACGAGCCGAAGCTGAAGCCATCGGTAACTTGGGAACCTTATACGAATACAATCAACGTCTTGATGAAGCCCAAGACTTGACGGAAAAAGCCTTACTGATTGCTCAAGAAATCCAGGCTCCGGATTTAGCTTATCAATGGCAATGGCAACTGGGCAGAATTCTGAATCTAAAACAGGATAAAAAAAACGCGAACGCGGCCTATGCTCAATCGGTGCAAACCCTCCAATCTATCCGTAGTGACCTAGTCGCGATTAGTAGCGATCTTCAGTTTGAGTTTCGCGAAAGCGTCGAACCAGTCTACCGAGAATTAGTAGCACTACTCCTAGAACCCAATGCATCTCAAGAAAACCTCAAACAAGCACGAGATGTGATTGAATCCCTACAACTCGCAGAACTAGATAACTTCTTTCGGGATGCTTGTTTAGATACTAAACCCGTTAATATCGACGAAATAGATCCTAACGCTGCTATCTTCTATACCATTATCTTGCCAGACCGCTTGGAAGTAATTGTAACTTTGCCCGGACAACCCCTGCGCCAGATTACTACTAACTTACCTCAAACAGAAATAGAACAACAACTGGCTTCGGTAAAGATAAATATTACTAGCCCTTGGCGAGTCCTGAGAAAGGACAACTTACAAACAATACACGACTGGTTAATCGGTCCGATTCAAGGGGAATTAGCCAACAGTAACATCCGCACTCTAGTATTTATACCAGATGGTGCTCTGCGTGATCTTCCCATGTCTGTGCTTTATGACGGGGAAGACCATTTGATCGAGAAATATAGTATTGCGGTAGCACCTAGTTTACAACTAATCGACTCTCAAGCCAATGTCAGACAAAACGTTTCGGTTCTGAGTGCTGGAGTGACGGAAGTTCGTCCCCATCGTCCCCAATTAGGAGCACTTCCTGGAGTGAAGGTGGAATTAGAGAATATCAAGGCTCAAGTTCCCTCATTGATTTTACTCAATGAATCCTTTACTGAATCCAACTTCAATACAGAAGTTAATACCTCTAGTTACAAAGTGGTTCATCTAGCAACTCATGGTGAATTTAGTTCAGTAGCTGAAGAAACGTTTCTGCTGACCTGGGATGACGTGATCAATCTCAATGAATTAAATAGTCTGATCAGAACCGATCAAAAGCAAGAAAATCCGATTGAATTACTCGTCCTCAGTGCTTGTCAGACAGCCAAAGGAGACTCCCGAGCCGCTTTGGGATTGGCTGGTATCGCCGTGCGTGGGGGGGCACGCAGTACCCTTGCCAGTCTATGGACTGTGGACGATCTTGCCACTACAGAGTTAATGACTCGCTTCTATCAGAGGTTAGCCACAGGCAAGGTTACCAAGGCTGAAGCTCTGCGTCTTGCTCAACAGGAGCTGTTGCAGAGCGAGGCATTTAATCATCCCTTGTACTGGTCGGCTTTTATTTTGCTGGGAAATTGGTTGTGAGGGAGTAGGGTGTAGGGAGTAGGGAGTAGGGAGTAGGGAATCGGGAATCGGGAATCGGGAATCGGGAATCGGGAAGAAATCTTGTGTACCTTATAGTGCGATGCTCTTTTAGAGCCGCTACGCGATCGCAATATTGTAATGCGTTCGCGATCTTGTAGTAAAAAAAATACCAATTAAAGTAGGGTGGGCAAAGTAATATTATCTAGAATACTCTTTTGAACCAAACTGTTTTTGCCCACCCTACAAGCTAAATGAATTGTGATAATTTTTGTTCCCTGTTCCCTGTTCCCTGTTCCCTGTTCCCTTTGCGATAGTATATCAATAGCTATCACTTCGGCTTTGTGAGCATCACGCGCCAAAAAACAAAAGCAATTAAGGATGCATAACCTAATACTGTTAGCCACTCCTGCAAAGTGCCCATACCAAATAAAACTGTGTTATCCATAAATACAAAAGTATTGACTAGAAAATTTAGCGCAACTCTCTGCCGAAGGGAAATAGAGACAGGGGAATTAATTTAAAATGCTGTTGGGCAAAGGGAAGGCCAATAATTGTAATCGCTAAAATTAGCCCTGAGACCAAATGAGCAACGGCAATCTCCCAGCCAAAGACGAGCAGCCAGATAATGTTAAAAATCATATTGAGGAGGCTACCAGCGTCTGACGTTTCCTCAATTGTTCTGCCAAATGGTGCCAGAGTA